>NZ_JBDLBQ010000011.1:0-44603 GCF_046255015.1 Finegoldia dalianensis | reverse complement strand
CTAAATCAATACTTCCATTTATATAAAATAAAATCCCAAAGGGTATGATTGTAATAATTCCCATAGGAGAAAGTAATCTACCTATGGCAACCCTATTCATAGATTCACCCATCCAGTTATAATAAAAACTTGCATTATCATAAACTGCATCAGCATATTTTTTATAAGATGATTCGCTTTGATTAAAGGTCTTTATTACTTCTATCCCATCTATATACTCAACAATGGAATTATTCATATGTTGACCAATGGCAACTGACTTTCCAAACATTTCCTTATAATGAGTATTCATAACAGACATCATGGTAGCCATTCCTACCACAAATGGAATTAGTGATAGCAAGGTCAATCGCCAATCTAATGTAAACATGTAAATAAACAATAGAATAGGTCCTACTAAGTTTGCCGTGAATTCTGGCACAAGGTGAGCAAGTGAAGTTTCCATAGAATCAACTTGCTCAACAATTATATTTTTAAATTCCCCTGAAGATCTCGAAAGAACATCTCCTAGTGGCATCTTAAATAATTTTTTGGAAATATCATTTCTAATTTCTCCTAATGAATTAAAGGTTGCAGTATGAGATATAGTTGTTGATATTCCTGCTGCCACTTCTTTAATAACAAATGTTATTAAAATACTTATGCAAAGTGAAGTGTATAAGCTCATATCCCTTATGCCATTAATCAAATTCACAATAATTTTCGCCATGTATATATAAGAAAAAAGCCCAGCCACTACTCCAATTATTGCCAATAAGATTGACATAAAATATGAGCCTTTTCTCTTTTTTACATATTGTTTTATTAAATCCATCAAATCCCCTCCTTAATAAATCTTCGTAATAATAAGATAGGTCTATCCATTCACTACTTTATAGATAGACCTGCCTTAAATTCAATTTATTAACCTATTCTCATTTAGCTTTTACACTATAAATGTTGAAAAATTGTGGTGTGCTTGTAAAGTCATATCCACCAATTTTGTCATTTCTATACAAAATCATTTCTTTTGAATAAGAAAGAGGCAAATCCATAGCGTTTTCGTTTGAATATACTATAGCTTTTTGTATATTATCTTTAATCTCTCCTTCGTTTGTAGAAGTGGAAGCCTTCTTTATTGCATCAATATATATGATTGAATCAGAAAGTGCTTTTAACGGCATCAAATGTGGATCCATTTCAGTGATTGATTCTTGTAAGAACTTATGAGGTTCAGTATAAGAACCTTCTGTATTCCAGGTTGTCAAATGGAATTCTCCCTTTATACCATCTGTCCACCATGACATTTGATCTTTTTCAACTAGGTCAACATCTATACCTACTTCTTTTAATTGTGTCTTTATTGCAAGTGCAGTTTCCTTAGCAAGTACTAAATCTGACCAGTAAACATATTGAAGCTTTAATGGACTTCCGTCCTTTTCTCTAATTCCTGTATCTTTATTGAGTTTCCAACCCGCTTCATCTAGCAAGCTATTTGCTTTTTCAGGAGCATAACTATAAATAGTTGGATAATTTGCATCACAATAAGCTACATCTTTAGGGAATAAAGTTTCAGCTACATCTTCATATGAGTATGTTAAACTGTCGACAATGTCTTTTTTGTTAATTGCATAATTAATTGCTTGGCGAACTTTTAAATCTTCTAATTCTTTTTTACTTGGATTTAAAATTAGATTCTTAGTCAAAGTCCTATTTTTATTGACTTCTCCAGTAACATCCTTAATTTCAGAACCTTTTTTGAAGTCATCATAATTTATTAAATCTGCTCCATAAATTAAATCTATTTCCCCCTTATTTAAGGCTTGAAGTCTTGAGGAAGCATCGGGAATATATTTGACAATAACTTCATCATAATAAGGTTTTTCCCCATGATAATTTTCATTTCTAACAAATTTTGTATATTCTCCAGATTTAAATTCTTCTTGTACATAAGGACCTGTTCCTATATTTTCGTTAAATGTCTCAAAGTTTCCCTCAGTAAATGACTTTGGAGATGGCATCCCCAATACATTTTGGAAACAAAAGCCATTTATATAAAATTTAGACGGATTTTCATAGTGAACAGCAATCGTATTATCATCAATAACTTCTGTTGATTTTATCTCTGCAACAGCCCTAATGCCTGCAAAATTAGGGTTAGACTTATCAAAATCTAATATCTTTTTTACTGCATCAGCATTAAAATCTTCACCATCTGAAAACTTTACCCCATCCTTTAATTTAAAGACTAAAGTTTTGCCATCATCTTTATATTCAAAGCTTTCAGCAAGTTTTGGTACAATTTCACCGTTTTCATAAGCTACTAGGGTTTCGTAAATTAAACCACAAGCCATATTATTTTCCTTATTCATTGTTAAAGTCGTAAGGTTTGTCAGTTCTTTAGCAGTACATAAGGTTAAAACCTTCTTGCTTTCATCTTTTGTGTTTTCACTTGCTACATTTGAATTTTCTTGTGCTTTTTCTTGATTCTTTTGGCAACCTCCTAGTAAAATTGAAAAACTAAATACAAGTGCCAATAAAACCATCATATTTTTTCTAAGTTTGATCATTTCTATCTCCTTTGCAATTTTCCTTCTCTCAATATTTTTCCTTTCTTTATCTCTATGATATAATTTGAAATCTGTTTTGCTTGATTTATATCATGAGTGATAAAAATATAAGAAATACTATGCTTAGATTGATAATAAAAAAGTAAGTTTAATACTTTTTCAATCGTCAGTAAGTCAAGCCCAGCTGTAACCTCATCTAGTATTAAAAAATCAGGATTAACCATAAGGGCTCTTATGAGCGACAATCTTCTTTGCTCGCCTCCAGATAGTTGGTGAACGGGCACATCTAATATTTCCTTTTTTAAATGTAAATCCTCGCAAAATAATAACACCTTTTCCTTTCTTTCCTTTTTCGACAAGTTTGTTAAATTAATAAGCCCTTCTTCCAAATTTTTAAAAGTGCTTATACCAGGATTTAAAGTACCAGATGTATCCTGGAAAACAGACTGGATATTTTTTCTATATTTCCTTATTTTTTTTAATTTTAATTTTGAGATATCTACAGAATCATAGAATATAGATCCTTCATCTATTCTTTCTAATCCTATTAATGCTTTTGCAATGGTGCTTTTACCAGATCCACTTTCACCAATTAAACTTAAGTTATCTCCCCTTTTTAGTGAAAAGGAAATTTGATCTAGAGCTTTAAATGTCCCTTTTACTGTTTCAAAAGAAAGGCTAACATTACTCATAGCTATTTCGTCCATTTCCATTCACCTCCAGAATCTAATATTTTCTGACTACAGATAACAAATTTTCTTGTCCATTCTTCTTTAGGGCTTTCAAATATATCTTCACTACTCCCCTTTTCTATAAGGCATCCATTTTCTATCACATAGATGTAATCGCTATATTTTTTAAGAATATCAGCCTCGTGTGTTATTAACAAAATTCCTTTGCCTTTGAAATTTGCTTTAATCAATTCAAAAAATAATGATGAGTTATAATTGTCTAAGGCTGATGTTGGTTCATCAGCAATTATATAATCAGTATTTAGTCCCATAGATATCGCTAAAATAACACGCTGAATCATGCCTCCAGAGAGTTCAGTTGGATATGAATCTAAAACTCTTTCATATTCAAGATTGACGCTTTTGAGCTTATCTTTTGCTATACTTAATGCTTCTGATTTATTTATATTAAGATTAGCAATGTATGTTTCAACCATTTGACTTTTTATCTTTTTTCTTTTGTCAAAAGAAATCATGGGAAGTTGAGGAATAAAAGCGATGTTTCTATTGTTGCTATTGATATTATCTTTTTCCAATATATCGAAATCATCTATAGTAATAGTTCCAGAACTTACTTTTAAATCCTCTGATAAAATCCCAAGTATTGTGTTTACTAATGTAGTCTTCCCAGCACCACTGGGTCCAGTAAGACCAATAATTTTTCCCATAGGGATTCTAAGAGAAATATTATTTAAAAGATTGTTTCCTTTTTTATCTTTAACTTGTAATTGATTAACCAAAATCATATCTTCACCTTCTATTCGCTTCTTTTGCAATAATATTAAAAGACATCGTAGTAATAAAAACTGCAAAAATCGGGTAAATTATGAGTTCTGGCTTAATAAATATTGAATCTCTCGCTTCTAAAATCATAGAACCCCACTCCACAACATTTTCTCCAAGTCCAATTCCTATAAATGAAAAACCAGTAATTGCTAAAATCATATCCGCACAGGACAAACAAATATAATGAACTAAATCTAATAATATATTTGGTAGTATATGAACTAGAACCAACCTAGTCTTTGATGCGCCAAGTGAAATCATACAAGTGCAATAAGCTTTATCATATTCAATATTTATTTGAGTTCTAACAAGTCTTAAAAATCTCAATATATATGAAACAACCAAAGCGATTAATGTAGTTTTTATTCCATTTCCCCAGGATGCTATAAATATGATTAAATAAGCAATTGGTGGTATAGCCGTTACAGCATTAATAATCGAATCTACTATTACATTCTTTTTCATGGTAACTTTTGACGTTAGTGTTCCTAAAAGCAAACCTAAAGTAAAAACAATAATTGATGCCGTCATAACCATAAATAATGTAGTTTTCCCCCCGAACAGTATTCTCGATAAAACGCACCTGCCCATGCTATCATTTCCCAAAAGATACTTAGAACTTGGATTTGCAAATCTAAGGGGAAGATTAACTTCTAAGGGATCATTAGGGGCAAAAAAACTTCCAAAAAATATAAATAAAATCACTAGGAAAGGAAATAATGTCCTTTTGTTTATTTTCATTAATCTCCCCTTTCCTTTATCAAAAGATCGTTTATCAAATCTGATATTATATTAGCAAGTGCAATAAATAATGCTAAAAAGAAAACCAACCCATGAATCATCGTTGCATCACGATTTATTACAGAATTTACAATCAAATATCCAAATCCTGGAATAGAAAAAACTCCCTCAACTATTGCCACATTTGCAATCATAAGTCCAATACTCTGAAAGAAATTTGGAATTAACTTTACTATCGAGTTTGGCAATATATGTTTCACGAACAAAGTAAATTCCTTTAGACCATTTGCTCTAAAAAACATAATATAATATTCACCATTCTCTTTGTCTAAAGCATCTTTAAATAGTGGATAATAAAAAGAAGCCCCAAATATCCCTAAAGTTATTGCAGGAAGTAGATAATTTGTAATTCCAATATTACCTGCTACTGATAGCAAATCCCACTTTACTGCAAATATATCAAGTAAGATAATAGCAATATAAAAGCTAGGAATTGAAACACCAATAAGGCATAAAAGATTTATAAGCTTATTGATTATCTTGCTCTTCCATAAGAAAGTAATACATCCCAAAGATAATACTAAAATTACCTGCAATATTGCGGAAAAGAAAACAACAGATAAAGTTTTTGGCAAAGCCAACATTATATTATCCCAGACTGGTTTGCCATTGCTTAAAGACTGTCCTAAGTCTAGAGAACAAAGATTTTTAATCCAGTTAAAATATTGCTTATATACAGGTTTGTCAAAACCAAATCTTATTCTTACTTCTTCAATTTGCTCAGGTGATGGACTTCCGATATGTCTTTTAGCATATGCAGTGGCTGGATCGACGGGAGATAATTTCATTAAAACAAATGATAAAACACTAACAATTAATAATGTCATTATTAGCTCATAAAATTTTTTTAAAAATGTCTTTTTTGTATTCATTTTTATACCATAATTTAAGATCAGCCTAATAATTCAGGAAATTTATTTTTCAAATAATCTTCTAACATCTTTTTGATTGTTTTTTTATTTTCAATAAAAATTTCTTTTTGATTTAAACTTTCATATCCTAAAATCAAAGTATTTACAAAGGTCACTAAAAACTCATCTTCAAAAATAGATGAGAGATTATCATTTGGAGGAAATGTAGACGATAAAATTTCTGTGTTTGTTTCTTTTAAATTTTCAAACATTTCACACAATCTTTTATCTTCATTTTGTAGTTTCAAAAAAATTGCATAGATGCTTTTAAATTCATTTTCATCATAAATTCTTTCCATCATCATCTCAGTAATTGCGTCTAAAGTCGTTAACTTAGATGTGTCGATAGTTTTGTTTTTTTCTCCTCTATATTTGATACCTGATTTCATAAAATCATAAATCATTTCATAGGTTGAACCATAATGATAGTAAACACCACCTTTACTTAAACTGACTTTTTCTATAACATCTTCCATAGTTGTATTTTGGAAACCCTTTTCTAAAAAACATGTCTTTGCCGCTTCCAGAATTTCTAACTTCCTTTTTTCTCCTACTTTCAATTTTTTATCATTCAAAACTTTATCTCCTGTCAATAAATAATTCCGACGCTACCGTCAGTTTTATTGTAACTCATTTGATAATTAATTTCAATACATGAATTATTTTAAAATTTAGTAATCTTATTTAAGATATTTGTTTGAACGCCCTTTATAATTCTTTATTAATTTCTTTAAATGCGGTATAATTAATAAAACTTAATACGCGCTTGACGCTTATAACTTTAATAGCAAGCACAGTAAGTGTACGGACACTTACGAAAAAATTAATGGAGCAGACCTTTACGGAATGCTCCATTTTTTTACACACCTAACCACACGAAAGTTTACTTGAGTGTTTGGTAGGTGCTATGCAAGGACTTCCCAAGAGCTAATATAGTTAGTGATTGGTTGAAGTCTACTGCTAATTTTTACCTTGTTAGGGAGAACCCTAAGACCCCGAAACATATTTTATAAAGGAGAACAAAATGGCTAATAGATTTAGAAATGAAAGAATAGAAATAAAACTAACTAAAGAAGAAAAAGAAGTTTTTGAAAAGAAAATGAAACTTGCTAATTGCAAAACTATGTCCCACTTTCTTAGGAAATGTGTATTAGAAAAAGAGATTTATGTAGTAGATTTAGAACCATTTAGGAATCTACAATGGTTACTTTCAAATGCTACGAATAATATAAACCAGATTGCAAAAGCAACTAATACAACTGGTGTTATTTACAAAAATGAAATTGAATCAATGAATAAACAGATAGAAAAATTATCAAGAGAAATATGGCAGATCCATTCCCTACTTCTTAATAAATCAAAAGAAAGTTCTGGTGATTAGTATGGCAATTACAAAAATACATCCTATAAAATCAACTCTAAATTTGGCAATAGACTATATAACTAAGAGTGAAAAAACTGATGAAAAAATCTTGGTATCTTCCTTCAAATGCCATCCATCTACTGCCCATATTCAATTTATGAAAACACGAGAAAATAATGATACTAATGGTACAGTTTTGGCTAGACATTTAATCCAATCTTTTCTACCAGGAGAGGTTGATCCTATAAAAGCTCACGAAATTGGAATGGAATTATGTAAGAAAATTTTAAAGGAAGATTATGAATTTGTTCTTGCAACTCATATAGATAGAGGGCATATCCATAACCATATTATTTTTAATAATGTTAATTACAAGACTGGCAAATGCTACCAATCTAACAAAAAAACTTACCATAAAATTAGGTATCAAAGTGACGAGTTATGTAAAGAAAATAAGCTTTCAGTCATTGATAAATATTATGAAGCTTACAAAAGAAAATATAAAACTGCTGGTAAATCTTGGTATGAGAATGAACAGGCAAAGCGTGGTACTTCTTGGAAAAGTAGACTTCAATTTGACATTTACAGAATGATTAAACAGTCTAAGGATTGGGATGATTTTCTAAAGAAAATGGCTGATCTTGGCTATCAAATTAAGTATGGCAAACACATTGCTTTTAAACCGAAAGATAAGCTGAGATTTATAAGATCTAAAACAATCGGAGAAGATTATACTGAAGAAAGGTTAAAAGAACGCATTGCAGAAATATCGTCTATTAAAACCCCTGCTGTCAAAAAACGCATTGGCAATGTTATTGATATGAACACAAATGTTAAAGTAAAAGAAAGCAAAGGCTATGAATATTGGGCAACCAAACATAACATTAATACAATGGCTGAGTCTGTTATCTTCCTCAGAGAACAAGGTATTAAATCCGTTAAGCAACTTGATGAGTACATCCAAAAAGCAGCCGATGAAAGGCAAAATTTACAGAATAAAATCAAGGTTATTGATGAGGAAATGCTGTTGCTTTCTGCCACTATGGAACAAGTTAATACCGTTAAAAAATACAGGGCACACTACAAGGAATATAAGGCAAATCCGTCTGATAAGTCATTTTTTGAAGAGTACAAAGCTCAGATTACCCTATATGAAAATGCTCTTTCAGAACTCAAAAAATCCTATTCCAAGCTCCCAGATTCAAAGGATATTTTATCTAAACACGATAAATTACAAGAAAAAAAGAATACCCTTATGCAAGAGTATTCTTCTACAAAATCTACAATGGACGAGCTTTATCAAATACGAAAGAACTATGGAATTTATATGGGTAAGGAGATGGAGAGATAGTTTCCTATATTCTCTTCTCCCCCTACCTTGTCTGTTTAATCATACATTTAATTGCTTCATCAATATTGAAAACTGTACCTTTTCCATCTAGCCATCTGTCCCAAAAATCAATAGTTGAACTTTTGGGTTCTTCCTTAGGTTTGTCTAAAATAATTTTAGTAGGTAATTTAATTGAATCTCCAATAACAATACATTCTCCAACATCAAGATTAGGTAATGTTTCAACCAAACCTACCAATGAATCAGTTAACATAGTTGCTACTGCCGATTTATCTCTATCATTCGTAATTTTCAAACTTATAATATTATTGCATTGAGATATTATAGTAGAATTTAATTCTGCAGGTCTTTGAGAAACAATCACCAATGAAACACCATATTTTCTCCCCTCTTTAGATATTTTTTCAAATATCTCCAGCGATTTATTCTCAACCGCTTTCAATTTCGTTGTATCTCTCGGCATATATAAGTGTGCTTCATCGCAAATAAAGGCTATAGGATGCCTAGTCTCATCTGTTTTAGGCGACATCCAAAATTGGACTTCATATACCAGTCTTGTAACAATCCCTATTATTATAGGTAACATATCTGATGGGACTTCTGATAAATCTATTACTTTTATCTTTTTATCTAGTCCCATTATTTTATCAACAAATTCTTTCAGATAGTCAGCTCTTACAGTATTATCTTCATTAAATACAAACCCATATTTTTTATCATCTATTTTTGTCTGAAGTCTCGTAATAAGGTTTGTTAATTTCCCATAGTATTGACCTTGTTTCGTCTTTGCTTGTCCTTTTTTATCTCCGGTTTTATATACTTCACCTGTTGTTTCTTCCTTTATATTTTCATCCTCTAAATATGCTTTTAACCCTTTTGCTGAAAAAGGAATCGGCGTATCTGCTGTAATTATTTCGGATGAAAATTCAGTCATATTTTCTTCAAGATACCTTTTCTTATGCTCTAAAATATATTTAATTACTGCTGCCCTTTGATTTGTAGATGTCCCTTCAGAAGATTCAATAAACAATGAATGAATTTCCTCATAATTGAAAAACCACAGAGGAATATGTAACCCATCCTCAGAGTCACAAATTTTTATCTGTTCAGCATAACTTAATTCATTGTATTCACCGTGCAAATCAAAAACAATTAAATTAGCGTGCTCCAACTCATTTGCTTTTTCAAGAATATTTGCTACAGTAAAAGATTTTCCACTTCCAGTACTTCCTACTATTGTTGCATGTCTTTGAAAAAATCTATTTCCATCCAAAATAGCTTCAACAGTTTTATTACTTGCATATTTGCCAATAATTAATCTTTTTTCTGAAGATATCTCATTTTCAAGAGAGTTCATAATAATAGATAGAGCTTTACCATCTGCCAAATAAACTTTGCTATTGATTTCAGGATAAGTGTTCACTGCTCTTTTGAAAATATTTTGTTTAGTTGAAGACAATTTTTTATAAAATGTACCTACTAAAGTTATATTGCAAAAGTTATATGAATACTCTTGTTCTTCAGTTTCTTCGTCATCAATATCAATTCTCTTTTTGCTCACCCTAGTTACTATTCCAATTAGTTTTTCATCTGCATTATTTCCAGATAAAACAACTATATCATTTATTTTTAGCCTATTTAAAATTTCTTCCTTTTCTACTGATACAGATACTTTCTTGGTATCAACATTTTGAACAACTCCAACTTCTTGATTTAAATAATTTTGAATATCTTCCATAATTTTCTCCTATCCTAAAAAAGTTTCCGAAAATACATTTATATCCCATAATTCCTTATTTATATTATATTTTTTACCTTTATATACCATATAATTTCCTTCTTCTGTATTTTCTTCTTTATCTTCATATTTATAAAATAAAGTCCAGTTTTCATTTTTCATTGCTCTATCTAAAAATGATTTTTTAATAGTCCTTGTCAAGACAATCACATCCTTTTGAGTATCCTCGAATACTGTATTAAAATGCTGGTCATTGAATCCATATCCATAAATAAATATAGAAAAATTCTTTTTAGAGTCTGTTATCAATTCATTAAAAATTTCCCTATGACATCTAAAAATACCGTTAATCATTCCTAACTTATATTTCATACTGCCTGGTGTAATAATATCTATATAGCACTTGTTATCTTTTAGTAACTTATAATCATTAATCTGATATTCTCTCTCATTCTTTTTTATCCAATTAACTGATCCATGTGGCTTAAATAATCTTACTAAAGGAACGCTTTTAGAAAAAAAATCATAAGGTTGCTTTAGTATATTTTCATTAAAAGTTTGATACATATTCCCCGAAAATCCTAATGTAGTTGATAGTTTTAATTTATCACAAATTAGTTCTATAATTCTGTCATAATTAGGAGTCATTATATCGATTACTTGATTATTTACACTTACAGTTCCCAATAAGTACTTTAATAATTTTTCAAATCCGGAAATTTCATTTAATATATCACTATGCTGATTATATTCTTCATCTAAAATAAATTCACTCGTTATCTCTCGAATTATTTCCACAAACGATTCTTCACTTATTGAAACATCTAATAAGGCTGCTTCTAATCCTTCATCTTTGATCTTCCCCTTATATTTGTTCCACTGCTTCTGTAACTCTAAATCACCGATACTTTCAAACGATTCCTCCAATTTTTCAGCCAATTTTGACATTCCCGGAATATTCATTGCAATAGAAAGCCCTGTTCCAACTATTAATTTGGGGAAATTTACACCTGATAGGTATCGTTCCTTAATATCCATAAATATTGGTTCAAATTCTTCACTATCTATATTCATCACTACACTCCATAATTTCTTCAATGCCACAATCCAAAGTATTGCAAATTCTAAGTAAAACATCCGTCGTTATATTCTGCCCATTCTTCATTTTGTAAAATGTGCTTTTACTTATTTTTGCCTTTTCCATCAATTCATTATTTGTCATATCTAAATCAATGAGTTTTTTAAATAATCTTTTATAACTAAAAGTTCTCACTATACCCTCCGTAGAAAAATTATATTTATTATATTATACCATTAAATGTTTTTTAAAGACTGAAAATAGTCTCTTTCAAAGTAATATTTGAATTATAAAAAAGAAGTAGAATAATTCCACTTCTCTTTTACTTAATATTTTCTTGCCTATGATTTGCCAGACAGTGTCTGTTAAATTACAGCTCATTAATCCTATTTGATAAAATTGTCACTACACCAACAACTTTATCAAATGTCAAATCTCCAATGTACTTATTTTCACTGAGATATATTTCCCACAAGGATCTTAGGTATGAATCTTCTTTTATGTCCTCGATTATTTCCTCATAGTCTTTTACTATCTCCTGACTTTCTCTTTTGTCGGAAGTTCTTTCTACTGCTTCTTTTAAAATTTCATAGTTTATCTCATCTTTTTTCAATTTGTAGAGAGTGTATATGTCGTAAAAGTCTCTCATTCGTGTTGTTGTTATATTTCTTCTGATTATGGTTTCATATTTTTCAGCTAAAATTGTTTCTAATGGATATGCCATTATTTTTATATCTTCTTTGGTAAATATACATGGATAGGTATATTCTATTTCCCTTGGTGTTATTGCATCTCCTGTTGTTAGGTCTAGTTTCATCGGGTTTTTGGTCTTTCCAACATTTGCTATTAGTGATATTCTAAAGTTCTCGTACTCGTCCTCTTCCCTAATATAACTAATGTCTTTTATTTCAAATTTTATTCCATCTTCTACATTGATATTTATAATTTCATCTACGACTTCTTTTATTTTCTCTTCTTTTAGGGCTATGCCTTTTATGGTTGTATCCATGTCCATAGTTGTTCTATTTTCAATACCAATTAGAGATGATATCAGGAATCCTCCTTTTATTACAAAATTATTTTTGTAATTTGATTTGGATAGCCTTTCTAAAAATCTTTCGAAGAAATATATTTGCAGAACTTCTTGTGATTTCAGATTTTTCTTCTCTGCAAGACTTCTTATCTTGCCCTTTATACTCTCGATATTAATCACGATAATACCTCCATGTATTTTCTAATTTCATTTTCTATTTTAAATAATCTACTGTATTTTATGAGTCGTCTTAGATTTTTATTTGATGATTTAAAGTATCTTTTTATGGCTTCTGTAAAAATTTGCTTATCTATTTTTTCTCTGTCGATTATGATGTCACAAATTGTTCGATCTATATCGTAAACTGGAATAAGGTTGCCTTGTGGTGATTTTATTTCTGTCTTTCCTAGTTCGTATAAATCTCTTTTTACATAGTGAACTTGTAGATCTTCGTACCTCTTTTTGATATGGCTGGCATTGTAGCCTTGGGGTACAGATATATGAAATACATTTGGGGTCCTATCTGATAGGTCATGTAGATATAGGGCTGTTTGATGGGAAAATATAATTCGATTGCTATTTGATGATATTAAAACAAAATCGTCTATTACTTTTCCTTTTAATTGATATAGTCCTGGTCTTAATCTTTCTAATTGTCCGATTTTTGTTAATTCTGATAGATTATGCCTAGTATATCCAAGGTCTTCTGCTTCTTTGTTGGTTATTACTAAATTTTCTTGTATATATTCTTTAAGTGTATTCATAGTCCGCCTCCTCTCGTTTACGCTTTTATTATATGTTATAAAAGCGAATATGTAAAGTTGCTTATGAGTTTTCCATTTTTTGAAAAAGGATGTAACGAAATATTACTACCTTTAATAAAAAAGAGCAGCCTTTTAAGCTACTCTTGTAGAAAGTATAAAATGGGTTTTATCTTATTATATTTTTCTTTGTGTCTCCTCATACCAGTTGTAAAACTACTCTTACGTCCATGTAGTTTTTTTGAGTCTTTTTGACGTATCCTTCTTCATCTTTATCGAAGACAAAATGCTTATAAAACTGCTTAAAATGCAGGATTTCTAAGTTTACATCTTTTGTATCAACGCTATAGTCTCCACATGCATTGTCTTCGCGAACATATCGACCAATTTGACATCTCTGACTGCAAATCCGTTTTCTGTTAACATCTTCAAATCCCTTGCAAGGGTTGCAGGGTCGCACGAGATGTAGACGAGTTTTTTTGCTGTGGATTTTATTATTGCATCGACTACTTTCTCATCCATTCCTTTTCGTGGTGGGTCGACGAGGATTATATCGAAGTGCTCTTTTGTGAGTTTTCCTACGACGTTTTCTGATTTTTCTTCAATAAACTGAATGCTTTCCAGGTTGTTTAGTTTTTTGTTTTCGTTAGCATCTTTTACTGCATCTTTTACGACTTCGACTCCGATTGTGTTGTTGCCATTTCCAATGTACATTGTTGTTGTTCCTATGCCGCAGTATAAATCCAATATTCTGTCATTTGCCTCTGCATCCATCATTTGTTTTGCCGTGTCGTAGAGCAAACTTGTGTTGTATTTATTTACTTGGAAGAATGATTTGGGGCTTATTATGAATGATAAGTCGCCAATTTTATCCACAAATTGCTTCTTCCTATAAATCAAATCAAAGTTTTTATTTTTCGCATAAATTTCTACGATGCTTTCTACAGATTTCAAATTTTCTAACATTTCATCTGATAAATAATCCATGGAGATTTGGATTTCATCGTTGTAATTAGATCTGATTTTGATTTCCGACACGCCATTCAAATCGTGATTTTCCAACCAATTTATCATTTCATTTATTGCTGTGGATGCGATTTTACAAGTGGATATTTGTATTAGGTTGTGTGTTTTTCTGTTGTAATATCCAAGTTTTCCATTTTCCACTTTCAAATCTACTTTGTTTCTGTAATAATATTCAGCGTTTGTGAGTATGTCGACATCTTTTACATCTAGTTTCGCGATTCTTTGCAATTTGTTGAGTACAGAATTTTTTTTGATTTCCAATTCTTTTTCATATGTAATGTCTTGCATGCTGCATCCGTCACATTCGTAGTAATGTGGGCAGAGCGGTTCTTGTTTATGAGGTGATTGTTGTATTGTTTTTGTTTTTGTGGCGAATATCAAATTCTTTTTTTCTTTTATTTTCTTTGCTTCGATTATTTCTCCAACACTTCCTCCATCTACGAACACTGTTTTTCCTTCGTATTTTGCAACACATCTTCCGTCATCTATCATGTCTATTATTTCTAGTTTCATTTAATCACCTCTTTATCTTTTTATTATATCAAATTTAGAGATAAAAAAAGATTGGGACGCCCTGTTCCCAATCTCTATTTTCATTTTATCGCTATTTTCTTTCAAATTGCGCGTTGTATAATTGTGCGTAGAATCCGTCTTGTGCCAATAATTCGTCATGTTTTCCTTTTTCTACGATGTCTCCGTCTTTCATTACAAGTATCAAATCTGCGTTTTTGATTGTGGATAGTCTGTGCGCGATTACAAATGATGTTCTTCCTTTTGCAAGTTCGTCCATTGCATCTTGAACGATTATTTCAGTTCTTGTATCCACGGAGCTTGTGGCTTCATCTAGTATCAACATTGGCGCGTGACTTACCATTGCACGTGCGATTGTGAGTAGTTGAAGTTGTCCTTGCGACAATGATTGTTTGTCGTTTAAAATAGTGTCATATCCATTTGGGAGCGTTCTGATAAAGTGATCCAAGTTTACGCGTTTGCACACGTCTATCAATTCTTCGTCAGTTATATCTTTTTCTCCGAATGTTATGTTTTCTCTGACACTTGCTTCGAACACCCATGAATCTTGAAGTACCATACAGAATTGGTCTCTCAAATTCTCTCTGGATAAGTTTTTCGTATCAATTCCGTCTACCAATATTTGTCCGTCGTTTATTTCGTAAAATCTCATTAGTAGGTTTACTATTGTGGTTTTCCCAGCTCCTGTCGGCCCTACTATGGCGATTTTTTCTCCTGGATTTACTTTTACGCTGAAATCTTTGATGATGATTTTGTCTGGATTATATCCAAATCTAACGTCTTTGAATTCGACTTCGCCTTTTGCTCTGTCGAGTTTTTCAGTTACGTTTTCTTCTTCTAATTCTTTTTCGTTCAAAAATTCGAACACTCTCTCCCCTGCCGCTGCAGCTCTTTGCAAAGTGTTGAAACTTTGTGCGATATCTGATAGAGGATTTGTGAACAGTCTTACATAAATCATAAAAGCTACTATAACCCCGAATGATATTTTGCCGTTGATTGCCAATGCTCCTCCGACTATGCAGACCATTACGTATGAAAAGTTTCCTGCAAATTGCATTACAGGCATCATAAGTCCGGACAGAAATTGTGATTTCCATGCACTAGTGTAGAGTTTCGTGTTTATTTGTTCAAATTCATCTACGGCTCTTGCTCCTGCGTTGTAAGCTTTGATGACGTTGTGACCAGTGTATACTTCTTCGATTTGTCCGTTGATATCACCCAAGTTTTGTTGTTGTTCTTTGAAGTATTTTTGTGATTTCTTCATTATTATTGTAATGAAGACAAATCCCACAAGCGATGACAAAATCGTCGTTATCGTCAAGATTCCCGAATTATAAATCATCATCACTACAGTTCCAATAAGCATTACGATACTTGTCAACAATGCTCCAACAGATTGGTTCAAGCTTTGGCTGATTGTGTCCACGTCGTTTGTTACTCTACTTAGAATGTCTCCAAAAGTCGTGTTGTCAAAATAGCTAAATGGCAATCTATTGATTTTTTTTGCTATCTCTTCTCTGAATGATTTGGAGATTTTTTGTGTAACATCTGCCATGATAAATCTCTGCAACAAATTCAACACAAGTGAAGATAGATAAAATATCAACAGCATCAACGATATTGATTTTACGCTATCCATGTCTATCGCAGTTACAACAGGTTTTCCTTTGACAATTTTTGGAAGTCCTTTTGTGATTTCATCTGTGATTAGTTTTAACTTATCTGGCCCAATTATTTGCAAAATTGTCGCTATTACGCTTGCCACAACTGCTATTAATATCAATGGAAAATAAGGTTTCAAATACCCTGCCATTTCTTTTAATGTTTTTTTGAATTTTTTCGGTTTTTCATTTACAGTTTGTCTAGGCATTTAATTCCTCCTCCGTTAATTGCGAGTAGGCTATTTCCTTGTACACTTCACAATTTTTCAATAAATCTTTGTGTTTACCTATTCCTGCTATTTCTCCGTTTTCAAGTACGATTATTTGATCTGAATCCATTATCGAACCCACTCTTTGAGCGACAATAATAGTTGTAGCGTCGGGGCTTTTTTCTCTCAATTGGTGTCTAAGTTCGCTATCTGTTTTGAAATCAAGTGCAGAGAAACTGTCGTCAAACAGATAAATATCTGGCTTTTTGTAGATTGCTCTGGCTATGGACAATCTTTGTTTTTGTCCACCAGAAACATTCTTACCTAATTGTGCGATTTCGTGGTCAAATTTATCGTCAAACTTTTCGATAAACTCTATTGATTGCGAAGTATCTGCCGCTTGTTCTACTTTTTCATTATCCATACCATCTTCTGAAAATGAAATGTTCGATTTTACATTTCCTTTGAATAGGAATGATTTTTGGAAAACGGCGCCTATTTTTTCGTACAAAAATTTAAGCTTATACTTTCTAATGTCGATTCCTTGGATTTTCACAACGCCTTCAGTTGCATCATAAAATCTCAAAAGCAAATTCAAGATAGTGCTTTTACCAGATCCTGTGGAACCTATTATAGCTATCTTTTCTCCTTTTTTCACCTTAAAATCAATATCCTTTAAAATATATTGCTCGGAATCAGTGTATTTGAAAGATACATTGTCAAACTCAATTTCATATTCGTAATCTTTGTTTGATGTATCAATATCTCCATCTTTAATTGAAAGTTCTGTATCCAACACTTCGTTGATACGATTTGCAGAAATTTGCGCTCTTGGAATCATTATGAATATCATACTCATCATCATAAATGACATGACAACTTGCATTGCATACGAACTGAACACAACCATATTTGAGAACAAAACGTATTTGTCCATCATATTCGCAGCATTTATGAGTCCCGCCCCTATGAAATAAATCACAAGAGTTAGAACAGACATCCCCAAATTAATTGCAGGAAACATCGTACTCATTGCACGACTTGTGAACAGTTGAGTATTTGTCAATTCAACATTTGCTTCTTCAAACTTTCCTTCTCTAAATTCTTCAGAATTATACGCTCTTATAACTGCAAGTCCTGTCAAGTTTTCACGCAAAATCCTGTTGATATTATCTGTTAAAGTTTGCATTATTCTGAATTTCGGCATAACTAAAATCATTAGAATTGCAACGAAAATGATTAAAATCAACACAGTGACAGCAGTCGCCATTGTCCATTCAAATCCCTTGTTGTAGATTTTCGTGATAGCCCACACAGCCATTATTGGAGCTTTAATCAAAATTTGTAATCCTATCACTATTACCATTTGAATTTGAGTAATATCATTTGTAGATCTAGTTATCAAACTTGCTGTGGAAAATTCGTTGATTTCTTTCATAGAGAAACTTTCCACCTTGGAAAATATTCTAGACCTCAAATCTTTAGAAAATGACGCCGATACCTTCGACGCCAAATATCCTACGATAATTGCTGAAATCAAAGAGCCGAATGCACACAAAAGCATCCATTTCCCTTCGCCGATAATATCACTTACACTGTGACCCGGACTTTCCACATACATCGTGATTTTCGACATATAATCCGGAATTTTCAAATCCAAATACACTTGAGTAACGATAAACACAAAACTCAAAAGTATCTGCATCCATTGTTTTTTATTCAAATATCTAATTATTTTTATCAAAACTATCATCCATTTCTTTAAATTTATCTTCGCAAACCTTGCTTATCTTTGGCAAATTTTTAATAAGCTTGTCGATTATTCTGACGAAATTTTCAGAATCTTCTTCTCCCAAAGCATCAAACATTTGACCAAGAGCATACATTATCTTGTCCTCAGTTTCTTGGGCGACTTTTTCTCCTTTTTCAGTTAAACTTACCAAAGTTTTTCTCCTGTCGATTCTATCTCCAGTTCTTGTTACAAGTTCGCGTTGTTCCAGTTTTTTTATAATTGCTGCAACTCTCGCGCTGGAAATCCCCATAGCAAGTTCAATATCTTTCGGATAAGTCGATCCACCTTCCGATTTGATAAATCCCAAAGCCATGTTTTCTCCTCTTACAGAATCGTTGATTTGTTTGTGAGGATGGTGCTTTCCAATGCTATGAACGCATCTTATAACTTCTTTTGCTAATTTTTCATTCATAATATCACCTTTTTACCTAATACTATTAGAATTATACGACTACTAATAACCATTGTCAATGATTTTCTCGAATATTTTTCGATTTCGTTCAAATAAAAACAACCACCAAGATATTCTTGATGGTTGAATTCGCATTTTAAAATAAATTTTTAATCAAATTTTTCTAAATCAAATTGACATCTTCGCCGTTCAATACTTTCTTCACAGTTCTCATTGAGCACATTTTACCGCACATTGTGCAAGAATCTTCTTCGATTGGTTGAGATTCTTTTCTGTATTTTTTTGGTTTTTCGCTGTCAATTGCAAGTTCGAACATTTTTTCCCAATCCAAGTTGAATCGGGCTCTGCTCATTTCGTCGTCTCTTTCTTTTGCCCCAGGGATTTTCTTTGCGATATCTCCAGCATGAGCTGCGATTTTCGTAGCAATAATTCCTTCTTTCATATCTTCCAAGTTAGGAAGTCTCAAATGTTCTGCAGGAGTTACATAGCACAAGAAATCAGCTCCAGTACTTGCTGCGATTGCACCACCAATTGCTGATGTGATGTGGTCGTATCCCGGTGCAATGTCTGTTACCAAAGGTCCCAACACGTAAAATGGCGCGTTGTTGCAGATTGTTTTTTCGATTTTCATATTTGCCTCGATTTGATCGATTGGAACATGACCTGGTCCTTCAATCATTACTTGTACATTTTTTTCGTAGGCTCTTTTTGCCATTCTGGATAAATTGATTAGCTCTTGAATTTGTAAATCATCTGTCGCATCGTTAATGCAACCCGGCCTTAAAGCATCTCCCAAGCTTAGTGTGACGTCGTATTTTTCGCAGATTTCAAGTACATCGTCGTATCTTGTTACAAGTGGGTTTTCCTTGTTATTAGCAATCATCCACGCGAATAATAACGATCCACCACGAGATACTATTTTTGTGATTCTGTCTGTTGTTTTCAAATGTTCAGCGATATCTCTTGTAAGTCCAACGTGAATTGTGATGAAATCCACCCCGTCTTTTGCGTGTTGTTCCACAACTTCCAAGAATTCATCTTCAGTTATATCCTTCAATTCTTTATCTAACATTCCAACGCAATCGTACATCGGAACGCTACCAATCATTGCAGGAGAATAGTCGATAAGTTCTTCTCTGAACTGTCTAGTCTTTCCGTAATTTGACAAATCCATTATCGCTTCTGCGTCCATGTCGATTGCCACTCTAACTTTTTCCATTTCCTTTTCGATGTTGTAGCAATCTTTTGAAATTCCTAAGTTCACGTTGATTTTAGTCTTCAAACCTTCACCAACACCGTGAGCATCCAATGATTTGTGGTTTTTGTTCGCAGGAATAACCACATATCCTTTTTCAACTTTTTCTCTAAGAATTTCTACGTCTATGTTTTCTTTTTCCGCTACTCTTTTCATTTCTTTTGTAATGATTTTCTTCTTTGCAGCGTCTAATTGAGTTGTATATTCCATAAATACCTCCTATGTTGATTTGGAGACTGGAAAAAAATAACGGATACATAACCCATGTATCCGCAAAAAACATTCTAAGTTCTTCCCTTCGCATGCATTATCATGAGCAGGTATAAGGGTTTCTAAAAAGATCTCAGCGTAAAGCACCCCCAGACTCCGAATATATTATAACACAAACTTTTAATTTAATTCTACAAGCTTGATTTTGTCGTTTTTCTTAATAATTCCGCCCTTTAAAACTTTGCAGAAAATTCCTTCCGTTGGCATAATACAATTGCCGACTTTTTGTTTAATCGCACAACCTTTGTGACATTCTTTTCCGATTTGAGTAACTTCTAGAACACATTCTCCAATCGTCAACACTTGACCGACAGGCAAAGTAAAAAGCTCGATGTTTCTCGTTGTAATATTTTCAGCGAAATCTCCGTCTTTCAAATCAAGACCCATTTCGCGCATTTTGTTGATGGATTCTTCTGCCAAAAGCGACACTTGTCTGTGCCAATTTCCAGCATGTGCATCTCCAACCAATCCATGATCCACTCTAAGTTCTGCAAATTCTACAGGAGTTTTTACAGTGCCTTTTTCCTCGCTAATATTCACATCGATTACAACTGCCTCATCACTGTCGACACTTCTGTTGTAAACGCCGCTTTTCCCACCTTCTTTGTGAAGTAACTCAACATTTGTAATTCGCATCGAACGGTCAATCGCCTTGCACATATCGTAAATCGTAAGAGCCGCCACACTTGCAGCCGTCAAACTTTCCATCTCAATTCCCGTTTTTGATTCGGTGTTTGATTGGACGAAAATATCTATAAAATCATCTGCTAATTCGAATTTAACATCAACACCTGTGATGAAAATATTGTGACACATTGGAATAATTTCCGATGTTTTCTTCGCAGCCATAATCGCAGCAGTTTGTGCGACACTCAATACGTCGCCTTTTTTGATGGATTTTTCTGTGATTTTTTGCATAGTTTCTTTTTTCATATAAATCCTACTATGAGCCACAGCAACTCTTTTAGTAGTTTCCTTTTCAGATACATCCACCATTCTTGGCAAACCATCTTCGTTAAAATGAGTTAAATCCACATTAACCTCCTATAGTATTCATATCCCTTTTGTTGAAGTTACCTTCTTCGAGATAATGTCTTTCTGGTTTATTGTATATTTGTTGTGTAATAATTTGTCGTATATCTTCGCCATTTCGAATACAATCTTTCAAATTAATCGACTTATTAGAATGTAAACACATCAACAAATTGCCCTTGCAATCCAACCTAACTCTGTTACATTCTGAGCAGAATTTATGAGAAATCGGATTGATAAATCCCACAATAGCACCATTTGGATTGGTGTAATATTCTGCAACCTTCGATTTTTTTGAATCGCTGTCAATTTTATGAAGATTGCCAATTTTTTTGATAATTTCTTCATTTGACACGTAATCATCCGACTTTCCAATCGCCTCTCCAATAGGCATCAGTTCGATAAATCTTACAATCACTCCATCCTCTGCGAATTTCACAAAATCTTCTATCTCATCGTAGTTGAAATGTCTCATCACAACGGTGTTGATTTTAATTGGTTTCATATCCATTTGTTTTAATTTATCGATTGATTTCAAAACCTTGTTCACATCGCCGCCACGAGTTATATCGCGAAATTTTTCCGCATCCAGAGTATCCAACGAAATATTAAACCTATCAACGCCGTTTTTCTTCAAATCATAAGCCATATCGTACAATTTAATCGCATTGGTAGTCATGCAGATTTCTTCGATTCCCATGTTCTTGATGCCTTTTACCAAATTCAATATTCCGTTTCTAACCAGAGGTTCGCCTCCAGTTAAACGTACTTTTTTTATTCCCAAATCTTTGAAAACTTCTACTATTTTCAAAGTTTCATCTATAGTTAGAATTTCGTCATGATTCAAATGCGTGATTCCTTCTTCTGGCATACAGTATTTGCATCTCAAATTGCACTTGTCAGTCACCGAAATTCTCAAATAATCTATCTTTCTTCCGAGAGCGTCTTTCATTTTACCACCTTTGTATATTATATCATATAACGCTTAAGGGTAAAAAATTCCCCAATTCGATTTCTCAAATTGGGAAATTCATTCAAATTATTCTTTTAATAAAAGTTCCTTTGCTTTTTCTAATCTTTCTTTCATAGAATTAATGTGAGATTCAGACACGTTATCTTGATTGGACAATCTTTTGATACCTTCTTGCAAAATATCAATTTCGTTGTCGTAATCTTTCATGCTTCTGTAAACACTAGCATAAGAACTGTAAAGTGCAGGAGTACACAATCCGTTTTCACGAGCAGTGTCGTAATTTTTGATTGCAGATTGGAAATGAGAATCCTTTCTGAATTTTTCTCCTTCGTTCCAATATCTCAAACCTTCCTTCGCACCCTTCGCTGGATCGTCCAAGTTTTTGATATCAAACACAGCAACCCTACTGTTGTGTGGGTGAATTACAACTTCTTTTGTAGTCTTGATTTTGTTGAAAATCTCATCCAAGTTATCCTTGTTTTTTTCTTTTAATTTCTTCAACACATCCATCATGTGATATACAGGAATTTTCTTGGAAAGCTTTTGTTGGGCTTTATCTTCGTATTCCTTAACCTTTGCAATGGAATCATCGCCAATGTAAATCCAAGCAGTTACATCATTTGCAAATTGGTCGTCTACGATTTTAATGTTTTCGTGTTCCAACAAAGATTTTGTTTGGTTCAAATATTTATCCAAATCATCCTTGTAAATGTTAGCGATAATTTCATCATCAACGCCCTTTTCAACTAAGTACACAGATTTCAAATTATCCAAGTCAACTTTTTCAAAATCATCATAATCCATATCCAAATAATGTTGTTCATATTCAGCAACATATAACACCGGTGCTTGTTCAAATCTATAGTTTGGTGTAGTTTCTGACTTTAATAATCCCGATTTTCTAGTAATCATATTAGGAGTCACACGATTGATAATCACATTGTCAGTTTCTTTCAACACTCTCTTCAACTCTTCTTGTTGCAAATCGCGAGCTTCATCTTCTTCCAAGTTATCCTTTATAATTTTAGATTCCACATCCAATTTTTCCTTGATTCTTTCTCCGTGATAACTTTCAAATCCGAAAGACTTAGAATCCTCACCATAACCATAACCAACATAGAAGATTTCACCAGTGTCCTTTACACTCCATTCAAAAACATACCAATCATTTTTGTGAGCTTGACTATTAGTTTCCTTTTCTTCTGAAGAAAAAACGCTTTTTAATTTATCAAATATACCCATAATATCCTCCAAATTTTAAATAATACGATACATCAAATAAAGTCCCGCTAAAATGATTAAAATGAAAAACAAAATATCGAAATCTCTGTTTTTAATCGCTGCCAACATCTCCAAAACCATCAGCATCAACACAATAGCTATAGAAGCATAGATGAAAATGCTTGATAACGGTGATATCAAAACGCTTACAAGTTTCGGATAACTCATTCTAAGTTTCAATTCCATAATAAATAGAATTACACCCACAATAATCGTCCTAAATTCGTATTTGTATAATTTGTTTCTCAATTTATTCATAGTAGTGCCTCCCAAGATGTTCTTTACATTACTTTGAATATACTTTTCTTTATTATACCATATTCGTTTTGTCCGAATAAAAAAACGCGAAAATTTTTGCAAACTTTCACGATTAAAATTTATTACGACAAATTAAAAATAACAAACCATTAATGCTAAGAATATCATACGGAACAAATTGTTTGATTTCAAATCGAAAAAATCCGTCAAAAATCGTATTTGCGTAAACGAAGTGTGCTTACGATTTTAGGATTTTAAGATTATGAAATCTTCAATTTGTGGAGTCTAGATATTCGTGCATTTAGGTTTGTTATCCAGTTTTTTTAGCATTAATGGTTTGTCATTAAATACTTAATATTTAATTTTTCAAATTTATTCTAAAACTGGTGCCATTAGAACTTTTCCAGTTCCTCTGTACACATTCACAAGTCCTTCACCGCTTGTCGCAGAACCTATCAATGATTTACCAGCTCTTTCAACTGTAAAACTCAACGATCCACTCCAAGCAATTGCCATATTTCCATCTATCTTCAACACATCATTGTCAAGCGTTATTTCAATCAATTCTTCTCTTGGTACATAAGATTCCAACGCAACAATTCCCGTTCCGTGAAGTCCTAAGTTGAACAACCCTTCGCCACCTGCAACAGCCGATGAAATATTGGATTGCATAATAGCTTTGTGTTCCAATTCAGAATCACAAGCCAAGAACAATCCATCTTCTATGATGATTTCATTGTCCCAATCATCTGCATCCAACAATAAAATGTGCTTGTATGTCGGTTCCAACACCAAAAGCCCGTCGCCTGTGTATTCTGGTTTTATCGCACCTTCACCCGTAACAGAACCACGCAAAGCTTTTTTGAAGAAATCTCCAGCTCCTTTTATTCCAGTAGTTGAGCTGACATTTCCAATCATCCATTGCATAGCACCTGCTTGCACAGTTATATTTGATTTGGAAACATCACACACCAATTGTCTTCTTCTGACATTCATTTCAGATGCGAAGTAAGAGCTTTGTGCTTGTTCGTAATCAACAGACAAATCCCTCTTGTATTCTACAACTTTAAACGCTCCATTTTGTTCTTTGATTATGACATCATCATTATCTTCAAAATTTTTAACTTTAAACATATAGCACCTCTTTTCATGAATATTATACCATATTGTTCAATTCGCTAATTTACTTTTTGTAAAATTTGTTATATAATTACGTCTTGGCTATTTTTGAATTATATTATATAATTTTACAAAAGAAGGAGAGAACTATGAAAAAGAAAATATTAAGCACATCCCTTGCTTATGTAGCAGTGCTAACTGGTGCTGGGCTTGCAAGTGGACAAGAAATCTTGCAATATTTCACAGCTTATGGCAAATCTGGTTTGTGGACTGCGCTATTTGTTTTGTTGTTGCATACATTTATCGGAGCGATTATTTTAGAGTTGGGTTCGTATTATTTTGCAGATGAACACAGCGATGTTTTGGACGAGATAGCATCCAAAAAATTCACTAGAATTTTCGACATTTTACTTATTTTGACAGGATTTATAATCGGGTTCGTAATGCTATCAGGTGCAGGATCCAACCTCAACCAACAATTCGGACTAGCTCCATGGATAGGGTCTTTGATTTGCGCACTACTTGTAATTTTCGTGGGAATGATGGATTTTGAAAAAGTTACAAGAATTATCGGATCATTCACGCCAATTATTGTTGCGTTAATTTTAATCGCATCGGTCTATACAATTATAAAATTTGACGGAAGTTTTGACCAATTAGATCCAATTGCAAGAACTATTCCGAAAAATTTCGGCAATCCTTGGCTTTCTGTAATCAATTATTTTTCATTGTGTATGATGGTTGGTTTAAGTACGGCGTTTGCAATCGGTGGCAATCACGTTTTATCAGAAGAGGCCAAAGTAAGTGGATTGTTGGGAGGATTTATCACAGGAACAGTAACAGCTCTCTTGGCAGTTGTGTTGTTCATGAGAGTCAACATTCTAAAAGATGCAGATCTTCCAACACAAACTCTAATCGAAGAAATCAATCCAGTTTTAGGTTTGATAATGAGTTTTGTAATATTCGGAATGATTTTCAACACAGCTATTGGCTTGTATTATTCGTTAGCTAAAAGAGCTTCCAAGGACAATCCTACAAAATACAAAATGTATTTGATTGGATTTGTAACGATAGGATTTTTCCTAAGCTTTTTAGGATTCAGAAAACTTATCAGCATCACATACCCTATAATTGGTTACGCCGGAATAATTTTGATAATATTTTTGATTTACGCATACATCAGAGACTTCCAAAAAATCAAAAAAGAATCCAAAAGAAGATTCAAAATCTTGGATTTATTGGAAAAGAAATACGACGACGATCAACATTACAGCAAAAAAGATGCCAAAAAAGTAAAATCCATGATTGAAGATTCAAACTTGGACAACAAAGTTTTGAAAGAAGAAATGGAAACAATGGCTGAAGAAAACCAATCAGACGATGATGATGAAGAAGATACAGAAGAATAATTTACGGGCTACTTTATCGGTAGCCTTTTTTATTTGAGATTTTGTAGATTAGAAAATCCTCTGGCTAAGAATATCATACGAAACAAATTGTTTGATTTCAAATCGAAAAAATCCGTCAAAAATCGTATTTGCGTAAGCGTTAGCGTGCTTACGATTTTAGGATTTTGAGATTTAGAAATCTTCAATTTGTGTAGTCTAGATATTCGTGCTAGAGGATTTTTCTAATTCTTCGTGCCATATGATTTCTTGCTTCTCCTAATTAATTTTATTTGTTATTTTCTTGCATCATATTTTCATAAGTGTTATACTAGTTGAAATATTTTAAAGCGAGGAGATAATATGAAAACCAACAAAAAATCACTAATGAATTTTCTGATTCCATCGATTATCGGGATAATTATCTTCATGATTCCCGTAAAATTCGATGGCGAATGGACTATAATCGTCAAAATTTTCGCTGATTTTATAGCCAAAACCATCGGCGATTATCTGCCAGCACTTTGCACAATAATAATTACGATATCGTTCGTGATGAGCGTTTTGGCAAGTTTCAATGTAAAATTCATCAAAGAAAACAAACTTTTAGATCAAACATTTTCTGTAACGCCTGTGTGGCTAGTACTTAGAATTCTAGGATTTGTTGTCGTGTGGATGGTTGTGTTAAAGGACAAGCTTAACCTTGGGCCGTTTTTCGACATGATAGTTGCCGATGAATCTGCGACATTTATACTCAACGATTTGTTGACATCACTTGTAATTATTTTCGTAATAGCAAGCATGCTTCTTCCACTTTTATTAGATTTCGGACTTTTGGAATTTATCGGTGCGATTTTCACAAAAATAATGCGCCCAGTATTTTTGATTCCTGGACGTGCCGCAGTAGATTGCATCACAAGTTGGATTGGAGATGGAACATTGGGTGTCATGCTGACTTCAAACCAATACGAATCTGGATATTATTCTGCAAAAGAAGCTGCAATTATTTCTACGAATTTCTCTGCAGTTTCCATCACATTCAGCCTTATCGTTTTATCCCAGGTTGACATGGTCGACTATTTCGGAGTGTACTACCTATTGGTGTGCTTAGTTGGAATTGTCTGTGCAATTATAGTTCCAAGAATTCCACCATTGTCACTCAAAAAAGACGACTACGTAGTAGACTCTAATCATGATAACAAAGATATTGCAGAGAATTATTCTTCATCGGTACAATACGGACTAGATTTGGCAATCAAACGTGCAGAGTCTCACAAAGGTATCGGAGAATTTTTGAAAAACGGAATCGAAAACGCATTTGGAATGTGGTTTTCAGTAATGCCTATTGTTATGATAATCGGAACGGCATCACTTGTACTTGCAAACAACACACAAGTTTTCGAAATCCTTGGCAAGCCTTTCTTGCCACTGTTGAATTTTCTGAAAGTTCCGGAAAGTTTGGAAGCATCCAAGACAATGATTGTAGGATTCAGCGACATGTTCACACCATCCATCATCGCTGCAAGCACAATTCAATCGCAAATGACCAAGTTCATCGTAGCGACAATTTCCGTAACGCAATTGATCTACTTATCAGAAGTCGGTGGACTAATCCTCGCATCGTCAATTCCTGTAAACTTGTTCGAATTATTCGTCATATTTATCGAACGAACAATAATTTCGCTTTTGATAGTAGCACCAATCGCTCATTTGTTGTTTATGTAAACGAAAACCAGAGAACTTACAATTCTCTGGTTTTTTTGATTTATTCTATTGCCCATGTAATTGTAACAGTGTCTTGCACATCAATGTCGTCAGCCTCGATGTCTATGTCATATGTCGATGCCGCTTCACGAACCATCAAATCATCCATCGGCGAAGAATATATATCAATTTCTCCCCACGAATAATCTATGTTTAGTATTGCCTTTAACTTCACACCAGAAGCCTTAGCCAACACCTTTGCCTTCGTTGTAGAATCTTCTACAGCTTTTTCTAGCAAATCATTCTTGACCTTTTCCTTGTCCTTCACGGTGTAATTAATATCAAACTTCACTTTTACATCGCAATGCGCCAATTCGTACAAAACCTTCCCCAGTATCTTATTGTCATTTTCAAACTTAATATATGTGCGATGTTCGTATTCGTAACCTACGAACTTTTCCTTATAGTCGTCGTTTTTGTCACGATAGCTCTCGTATTTAGAATCAATCGAAAAATATGTCGTCTTCAAATTCTTCGGATCGAGCCCCGCATTTTTCAAAGCGTCTCGTAAAATCCTCGTGTCCTTTGTCGATTGCTCAATAGTTTCGTCGTAATTCCAGCGCAAACCCTCAGCTTTTATCGTAATCTTGATAGTGTCAGGCTTCACCGAAATCTTGCCCTTTCCTTTTACGCGAATAGTTCTTTCCATAATAATCTCCTTTTGCTGACAAATTTATCCTACAACTTCGTCGATGTACTCTGCTTGTTCCACGATAAGATCGATGATTTTCGAGCGATAATCTTGAGGATATTTGTATTTTGCAAGAAGCCTTTTAATCGTCCTTCTCATATTTGCCCTGCCCGATTCTCTCATCATCCAATCGGAAGTCATCTCGTTTGCAATAGTCCTTGTCAAATCCTGCGTAAACTTCACAAGCTCCTCGTTAGTGTAAAAGTCCGTAATATTTTCAGGCTTACTAATCGCATGATAAAACGCTAACTCTTCCTTGCTAAGGCCAAGCTTCTTGTTCTCCTCGTCCATCTTCACCATATCTTGCGCTAACTTTATCAACTCTTCACGAATATAATCCATATCGTACTTTGACTTCTCATCTTCAACAACTCCCACAAAATGATCCAAACTCTTCGCATTATCCACCATATTGTTTCGATATCTTTTCATAATATTTTGAAGTCTTTCGGAGAAATCATGTCCCTTGACAATATCTCCCCTTGAGAAAATAGCAATCTCATCCTTTAATAGTTTATTCAAAAGTTCAATACTGATGTTTCTTTGTTCCATCTTTTTGATTTTTTCCATAAACAAAGGATCAAACAAACTAAAGCCATTCTCAAAATCTTGGAACAAATTGATAACGCCGTCGCTGTGAATAGATTTTTCCAGAAGTTTTGAAATCTCCATGTCGATTATATTTTTTGGAATCCTACCACCAGTTGTAATTCTATTCAAACTCGTTCGTATAGCTTCGATAAACGCAGCCTCTCTTTGTTCGTGTTCTGAAGTAATTGAAGAACACAAAGTGTGTGATTGTTTTAATTCGTAGGATAGCTTCTTGAATTTATTTTGGTTATCTTCTGAAAATCCCAAAACGTAATTCAAGCCATTCATTATAAGTTCTGCAATTTTTTCGTCATTGACATTTTCATCGAAGATTTCCTCATAATCAAACCTTTTGAGATAAACTTCCCTAATTTTTTCTAATTTAGCTACAAACAAAGGATAAGCAGATTTTCTGATATCGGCATTGTCGATAATTTGTTGGTCTGATTTTGTGTAATCAATCATAGCCTTCTTCAACGCATTTGCAATCCCGATATAATCTACAACCAGACCGCCCTCCTTGTCCTTGAACACACGGTTAACTCTCGCGATAGCCTGCATCAAATTGTGACCTTGCATTGGCTTAAACACATACAACGTCGCCAAACTAGGAACATCAAATCCCGTCAACCACATATCCACGACAATCGCAATCTTGAACGGATCATCGTCGTTTTTGAATTTGCTCGCCAACTCTTCCATATCGGATTTGTTGCCGATAATCTTTTTCCAATCCTCTGGATCGTTGTTGTTTGAAGTTGCCACCACATTAACCTTCTCATTCCAATTAGGACGAACCTCCATAATTTTCTTGTAAATCTTCACCGCAATTTCTCTGTTGTAAGCGACAATCATAGCCTTTCCTGTCAGAAGATCTTTTCTAGTAGTTTCGTAGTGATGAATAATATCGTGAACAAGAGTATCGATACATTCATCAGAGCCGATAACCTGCTCCAACCTACTCAAATCACGCTTACTTCGTTCGATATCATACTCATTCGCATTTTCTGCAAGCTCGTCGTATTTGTCATCAATCCTCTTCAAAATATCAGAATTCAAACCTAGATTAATCACCCTGTTTTCATAATACACAGGTTTAGTTGCACCATCCTCAACAGCTTGGCTCATATCGTAAATATCAATATATTCACCAAAAATTTCCTGCGTATCCTTGTCATTCTTGCTAATAGGAGTTCCAGTAAAACCAATATAAGTAGCATTCGGAAGAGATTTTCTCACAAGCCTTGCCATCCCCGACTGAACCTTCCCGTCCTTCGATATTTTTTCACGAAGACCGTACTGTGACCTGTGAGCCTCATCTGCAATCACAATAACATCGTCACGATCAGTCAACGACTCATCAGACTCTGCGAATTTTTGCATCGTTGAGAAGAAAATCCCGTTCGACTTTCTGTCATTAAGCAAATCGTGCAAATTCTTCCTCGAAGTTGCTTGAACAGGAGTTTGCCTCAAAAACCTCGTCGCTCTTGCAAACTGTTCAAAAAGTTGTGTATCCAAATCATTCCTGTCCGTCAACACCACAAAAGTCGGATTAGAACACCACTGATCCATATTCATCAAATAATGCACATAGAAAACCATCGACTTTGATTTACCTGAACCTTGCGTGTGCCAAAAAACACCACCCCTGCCATCGCCGATAGCCATCGCTTGTGTAGTAGAATGCGCGGCCTTTTCCACAGCAAAATATTGGTGATATTGCGCAAGGATTTTATTTGTAGAATCATTTTGATGCTCGAAAAAAATGAAATTTCTTATAATATCCAACAACCTATGTTGCTCCAACACGCCTTCCACAAGCGTCTTGTAATCTGCATACTTCGTCGACTCATACGAACCATCCGTCGATTTCCATTCCTTGTACCACGATTCTCCCGCAGTAATAGTTCCCACCTTCGTAGTCGTAAAATCAGAAATAATATTGAAAACATTGTACACGAAAAGCTCTTCGATATCGTGCTGATAGTTTTTGATCTGCCTGTAAGCGCTCGATACATCAGAATTTAACGAAGTCATCGATTTAAGTTCTACAACAATCAACGGAAGACCATTCACATACACCAACACATCCGGCCTTTTCGTATCCTTGCCAACAATCGTAAGCTGATTAGTCACCACAAAAGTATTATTCATAAAATGATCGTAATCAATCAAATGCACCCTGTCTGTCACTGGCATGTTATTTTCAAGGTGAACAATTTCGATACCGTTTTGCAAATATTCGAAGAAAATCTCGTTTCGATCCACAAGAAGGCCCGCGTCGATATTCTTAATCACATGAATAGCCTCATCAATTGCAGCATCTTCCAGCTCAAAGTTAATTCTTCTAAGAGACTCCCTCAACATTTCAGATGCAATCGGACTTTTCATACTGTCCCTTACAATATCTTGGTGAGCCACGTATTCATATCCCAAATCCTCGATAGCCTTGATGAAAATCTTCTCAAAACCATCTTCCAAATAAACATCACTCATTTTTGACCTCCTCTCCCTCGATTTTAATATTACTAACATCAATCTCGCCTGCCATCAACTTCGGTAGCAAAGCATCACGTAATTCCGCAAGCTTGGTGTTTTCGAAATAATTTTTTTCAACTTTTGACATTAGTAGAGACACAATTTTTACGTATTCCGTCATTATTCTGCTCTGAGGAATAATTATTTTGGATGTTCTTATATCATTTAAATTAATATGTTGTTGTGCTGCTCCCGTTTGATTTGAAATTATTTTGTTTATATTGTTCTTTATAAACAAATATATATACTCATAAGGGATTTTTTCATTTGGTTCAATACCTATAATAGATTGATTAGTACAGCAATCTATTTCTAACAAACTGACTTGTCCTAGTGTAGCACCTGTGATAGCCACTAATGTTGTTTTTCTCTTCAATAACTTTGTTGCTGAATTTTTTAATCCATCTTCTGTTATATATTCTGATGGTTCAATTATTCTATCTTTGTTAACTTCTCCAGAATTTATCCATGGTATATCGCCATTCCAAAATTCTCTTTTTTTTCTGCTTGGAGTTCCTCCTAATTTACAATCTGCCACTTCCCCCAACTCTTTAACTTCCCAGCCTTTTGGAATCATGCCCAACTCACTCTCAACAAAATTTCCATCTTGAAATGGTTCAAAATCCACAAACCACGATTTGAATATCGCTTGCGCTTGGCTCTCTAAGTTGGAAATAATTTTATTGTTTATTTCGATTTTTGAGTCAAGATTCGATAAAATTTGTTCAATTTTATCTTGATTATTTCTGTTTGGTAACAAAATTTCTAGATTTTTAATGTCTGAAGGCTTAATTGCTGGATATGTCGAAACTGAGTCTTCAGCAATTTTTTGTAAATATGCTGTAATATCTTTCTTTGTTAGAAAATAATAAATATATTTTGGATTTATGTTTTCTTTATAAATATCAATCACCGTAAATCCTGTTGACACTAATAAGTTATCAAATTTATTCTCTAAAATCCCATAATGTTCTTGGTTTGGTCTAACGGTAGAATATAATATACTATTTATTTGTGGAATTCTTTTTGCTCTAGATGGTAATTTTTCTTTTCTTAAATTAAAAGTAGTTAGATTTTCAACTTTATTTTTATTTAAATTTCCAGTATCTAAATATTTCACAGTTTTCCAGTTATAATTACTTTTGTATGATTTTTGATTAAATTTTGCAATCTCTCCTAAAGTAACTTTTTTAAATTCCATAGCCAATAGCTCCAAGTTGTTCTTTGATCTTTTTCTCCAAATTGTTGGATTCATCAAACAAATCTTTTAACTCTTCTGTTAATCGTTGCATTTTGTCTTCGAATGCTTCTCCGTCATCATCCATTTCTTCGAGTCCAACGTATCTTCCAGGTGTGAGTACGTATAGGTTTGTTTCTATTTCATCCATGTCTGCTGCGTGGGCGTATCCCAATTCTTCGACGTCTTTTCCATTGACGAAATTTTTGTATGTTGTGGTGATTTTCATGATGTCTTCTTCTGACAAATCACGGTGCGCTCTGTCTATCATGTGACCTAAGTTACGGCAATCCAAGAATAGTGTTTTGTTTTTTTGCTGTTTGTTTTTGTTTAATATCCACAACGACACTGATATTCCTGTGGAATAAAATAATCTGTCGGGCATTGCTATGATGCATTCCACTAGGTCATCTTTTATTATATTTTCTCGGATTTCTCCTTCTTTTCCGGATGCAGACAATGATCCGTTGGCAAGTACGAGTCCCATTTTGCCAGTGTTATCATCCAAATGGTATATCATATGTTGCATCCATGCGTAGTTTGCATTCCCTTGTGGTGGTGTTCCATATTTCCATCTGGAATCTTCTGATAGTTTGTCGCCGCCCCATTGCTTTAGGTTGAATGGTGGATTTGCCAATATGAAATCTGCTTTTAATGATGAGTGTTGGTCTTTGAAGAATGTATCTGCAGCACCGTGTCCCAAATCCCCTTCCAATCCGTGAATTGCGAGGTTCATTTGTGCAAGCTTCCACGTGTTGGTGTTGTATTCTTGTCCGTAAATTGATATTTCGTTGATTCTTCCTTGGTGATTTTCTACGAATTTGGCAGATTGTACGAACATTCCCCCTGCGCCCTCTCATGTCAAGCTTATGACAAAAAAGGAGTTATTGTTATGTAATGTAAAAGAGAGTGATTGCTCACTCCCTTTGCTACTTCCATATTATGTTCAACACTTCATTTCCTTCACAGAATACTGAATCTATATATTTTTCCATCAATTCCCTGGTAAGTTTAGTGTTGTCTATTACTTCTTTTTCTTCTTTTGCTTTTTGTATTTTTTCTTTTATTGCTTGTATCTCTTCATCTATCGAATTTTTAAGATCAATGAATTTTTGTCTATTCATCTTGCCTAATTTATACTTCTCAAAACTTTGCATTTTTTTAGCTTCAAGATCTTCGATAGATTTTTCCATAGGTTTAACTTTTACTTTTTCATCCTTGATTGGATCTTCTAGACCATATTTTTCTTTTATTGCTTCAAATACTTGCTCTTCAATGCTTCCTGCTCTTGAGTTCTTATGTTTTACATTATTACACTTGCATATCCTACAAGTAAAATATGTGTGGACTCTTATAGTTCCATCTTGTCTTTTTCTTTTTGATTGAGTACATCCTAGAATGTGATTGCAAGTTGGACATTTTGCAAAACCTTGTAGTGGAGATTTTTTTCTCCATTCATAATCGGTATTTTTACCTTTCATAAATAGATTCTTCTCTTTAATCTTCTGAACTTTTTCAAAGTCTTCTTTAGATATAATAGCTTCATGATTATTCTCAACTCTTCCCCATTCTTCTTTTGGTTTGAATTTAAAAGAAGATGGATTTAACACTGACTTATCTTGCATATTGAAAGTGTAAGTTCCAGTATAATTTTCATTTGCTAATACATCTATTACATTGCCATTAGTCCAAGTTGGTCTAGGTTTTTTCGCAGTTCTAATTATTGAATATTCAAAGTCAAGATTGGTTAATTCACTCTTTCTTTTTGATGGTGTTGGAATTTTTTCCTCATTTAATATCTTAGCTATATTTCTTGAAGATATACCATCAAGTGCAAGTTTGAAAATCTTCTTTACTATCCAAGCTGTTTCTTCATCTACTATGATTTTATGTCTATCATTAGGATCTTTCATATAACCCAATGGTGGACTCCAAGCTAAAAACTTTCCTTGTTTTTTAAGTGTGGTCATAGAAGACTTTACCTTTTCGGAAATATCTTTTGTGTAGAAGTCATATAATAGTCCCTTGAATTGAATATCTAAATCTGTTCCATTTCCTTTTTCTTTGTCACTATCATAGCCATCATTTATGGCGATAAATCTTACTCCTAGGAATGGAAATACATTTTCAAGATAATCTCCAAGTGTTATATAATCTCTCATAAATCTGGACAAGTCTTTTACAATTATAGTCTGTATATTGTTTTTCTTTACATCTTCGAGCATTCTTTGAAAGGCTGGTCTATTTTCATTTGTTCCAGAATATCCATCATCAACATATTCTTCTCTTGTGAAGTTTTTAAATTCTTCATTCTTATCGAGATAATCATTTAGATAAGCTCTTTGATTTATGATACTTTCACTCTCATCAGTCTTTATCATATCTTCAACGGATAATCTAATATAAAGAGCAACCTTACTCATCGTCTGTTCCTCCTACTAAATTATCTATATTGAATTTAAAGACTATTTCAAATTCGTGTTTATCATAAACTATTATTTTTTCAATTAAGCTATGGATTAAATCACCAGGTAGCTTTTCCAAATTCTTTGAAGCATATAAATCATTTATCCATTTTGTTGATTGTAATCTTTCTTTTTTAAGTTTTGATATATTAACTTCAATTGCTGAAATCTCGTTATCAAATGTAGCCATATGACTTTGAGCAATCTCTCTTTTTAATAGATACTCGTCTCTATCAATCTTACCTAAACTGTATTCCTCATAGGCTCTTTGAATGATATTTTCTTCATTTAGATTTTTTCTTTTAAGATTTTCAATGTCTTTCTTAAAAGTATCTATTGCGTTATTAAATCTAGCTTTAATTCGATTAACAAATTTTGTCTTGCTAGTTGTCTTCATAATAAACTCAGAAATCTTATCATTAATAGCCTGATCCAAATCTCTTTCCATAATGAATACTGATTTTTCGGGTTTTATACTTCCACTAAATCTCTCATTCTGAAATGAATAGTAAAGTCTATCTTTATTTTTACCATAGATACGAGTTCTTCTATTAAGTTCTTTGCCAGTATTATTATTGATTACAAGACCTTTAAATCTGTTCTCATAGTCCCTATTTTCAAAATTGTGCATTGGCGAACTGAAAACATAATTTTTCTTTCTTTCTTGTCTTTCTCGTAAGATTCTTTCGTGAACTTCCTTAGAAATGATTGCTTCATGTGCATTCTCACAAATTATATACTGACTTTCATCTACAAAATGTTGTTTAATTCCTTTTGCAAGATTTTGTTGCTTAACTCCTTGTACTAAAGTCCCCGTATAAGCTGGGTTTGTAAGCATTTTAGAAATTGTCCCTTTATTCCATTCAGGATCATCATTTTCTCTGTAAACTCTCCCAGTTTTATAGTAAATCATTCCAGGAGCATATCCTTTTTCATTAAAATGCTTTGCGACTTCATATTGGCTTTTGCCTTGAAGAGTTAAATCAAACATCTCTTCCACAATAAATCTAACATTTTCATCAATTACAAGTTTTTGACCTTCTTTAGTTTTTTTAATCTTGTAGCCATAAGGTGGAACAGAACCAATAAAGTATCCGTTTCTTGCTCTATTGTGTTTTGAGGTCTTTATCTTAACTGAAATATCCTTAGCATACATATCGTTGATAATATTTTTAAGAGTAACCTCAAAAGATTTCTTTGAATCTGTTTCTTTGACTGTGTCTAATTTATCATTAACTGAAATAAATCTAACACCTAAAAATGGAAAAACTTTATCAATCAATCTTCCCATTTCGAGATATTCTCTTCCAAGTCTCGATAAATCTCTGATAATAATACAATTGATTCTTCTATCTCTAATATCTTGCATCATATTCTGAAATGATGGTCTTTCAAAGTTTGTCCCACTATATTCATAGTCAGTGTAAACTTCTAAAACATCTATACTTTCTTTTAATGCATATTCTTTACAAGACAGGATTTGAGTTTCTATTGAGTATGATTTTTCTCTCCACTCTTCTGTTCTTTCGTTGGATAGTCTTGTATAAATTCCGGCCTTAAAAACTTTCCTTTCTGTCTTTTCGCTTTTCTTTTCAATATATCTTTTGGAAGTTCTTGCCATTATAAAACACCTCCAGCTAATTGAATTGGAGTCTTATTTTCAAGAGTATTTCCAAATACCTTATTTATTGAAATCAAATTCTTCTTTACTTCTGACTTGCTTTCACTTTCTTCTTTTATAAGGGTCTTCAGTAAGTTAACTGTTTCCAAATTATTAAAGACAAAATTAATCTCATTATTTTCTCCGATTTCAATTCTATCTATAAAAGATACAATTGTTAGTCTATTTAGACTGCTTAAATCTGTGGGAACAATTTCGGAAACCAAACTGTCCTTGTTTTTCATCTTTTCTTGCAAGTTGGCAAGTATATTTTTCTTTGTAGCAATTTGTTTCTCTATCTCCCTGATCTTAATAAGATAATTTTTTCTGAACCTTTCAAACTCTTCAGAAGTTATAAGTTCGTCTTCTAAGTCCATATATAAAGATTGTCTAAGTCTTTCATACTTTCTTTTTTCTGAGTTTAAGCTTTCAAAGTCAATATTAAATGTAACTTTTGATACATCTAACTTATTAACTTGACTTAGTAATTCATTGTATTTTTTTAAATAATCTTTAAGTGCAAAAAGAGTCATATCAAGTAGATAGTCTTCTTTTATACTATGTCTTGTGCAATCTCCTTTGTTATTATAGTGAGAACAAATATAAAAAATATTATATCCATTCTTGGACTTAACCTTTCTTCTAACCATTGAAGATCCACAATCTTTGCAATAAAGCATTCCTGATAAAATATGTGGTATATCTGCCGATTGTTTTACATCTCTAAGCATCATCTTATTAGCCAAAGCATAAATGCTTTTTGAAATAATAGGCTTATGAGAGTCGTTTATTACAATCCAATCTTCTTCATTTACTTCTACTTCTCTCTTAGACTTGTAATTTAGTTTTCTAGTTTTTCCTTGTTCAAGCACTCCTATATAAACCTTGTTTGTAATAATCCTATTGACAATTTTTGCGTCCCATTTAGAGTCTTTAACAATAAAACCAGTAGTATGATTATCGCCAGAATTTTCTTTATGCTTAGATGGTGTTACACAACCAATGCTATTTAAAAAATCTGCAATAGCTTTAGACGAATAACCATCTATCTTCATATTAAAGATTCTTTCAATTATATGTGAAACTTCTATATCAACGACTAACTTATGTTTGTTTTTGATATCCTTCTTATAACCAAAAGGAGCAAATGCACCAATAAATTCACCATTCTTTCTTTTAATTTCTTTTGAAGATTTAACCTTCATTGAAATATCCCTACAATAAGAATCATTAATAAAGTTTCTTATAGGAAGAATTAGGTGTGTATCGCTTACATCTGCATTTTCACTGTCATAGTTATCGTTTACGGATATAAATCTTATACCTTTTTCTGGGAATATCTTTTGCAGATATTTTCCTGATTCGATATAATCTCTCCCGAAACGGGATAAGTCCTTCACAATAATTGTTTTGAACTTCTTCTCTTCAAGATCTTGAATCATCTTCTTAAATTTTGGTCTGTCAAAATTAGATCCTGAAAAGCCATCATCTACATATTCAGCAACAACTTTAAAATCATTGTCCTTTGCATATGATTTGATAATCTGTCTTTGATTTGAAATAGAATTACTTTCTGTGCTATCTCCATCCTCTCTCGATAAACGAAGATACATACAAGCAAATTTTTCCATCACAAAACCTCCTTAATTTGTATTTGGGCAAATAGTCATTAAGGAGTTCTTCTACCACTTATATTTTACCGCACCCAAGTTTTTAAGTCAGCACCCCAGCTTATAGTCTTATACAAGCTCTACATAAATAAAGCTCAACAATATCTAGTAAGTCGAGGGACTCTTTATCACTTTGAGTGTAAGTAATTTTTTTAGAATAATCTTCTTTTGATATTTGCTCTTTAGGTTTATATTTTTTCTTTTCTTTTGTATTCATAGGTTTTACCTCACAATATAAAATAAAAGTTTTTTGACATTGACAAGTGCCTCGGATTAGCAACATAGGAATCTCACCTCCGCCTCTGTTCAGGATGAGCCGGCTTCAACCTTAGAAGTATCATTATCCTCATTTTCTTCATAGCGAATAGGGTATCCCTCCCTATATTCAAACTCTTACTTATCGCTCCCTTTCTTCCCTTGCTTTTAGCTTAGCAGTACTTATTTTGCCGAATTATTCAGCAGAAAGATCTTGGCGGATAGGTTATCACGCTCCAAAAATGATTAACGTCTTGTCTTGGTCTATTCAATTGTTAAGGTTCAAAATTTATCGAGAGCTATTAATCTTTTTAAAATTTGACCATCAGAAAATACTTATCTTGATGAAACAAAATTGTTTAAAATTACCCTCTTATACTTAACAGTGAAAAGAAGTCTTTCTTGCTAACCAATTTTCAAAAATAAATTTGGTAAAATAAAAAGGTCCAATTCCCACTGCATGAGTAACAGTGAAAATTAGACCCTCTTGGTAACTATCATCTAAAAGTCTTCTAGCATTTCTTTTAGTTTTTCTAAAACTTTATTACGCCTTTTAATAACGGCTGGATTAGAAATATTCAGTTTAGCGGCTACTTCTCTAATTGTTTCTTCTTTATAAAAAAGACTTTCTATCAAATCCCTTTCAACAGGATTGAGTTTAGAAATAGCTCTTCTTACTTCTTCAATCATTTCCTTTGTTTCGATAATTTTTTCAACATCAAATTCCAGATCTTCTAAATTTTCTTCAAAATTACCATCATGATCATAAGAACAAAAAAAGAAACAGTTATTTAACCTGTCTCTTCTCGTTTGATATTTCTCTTTATTCAATTCACTATGATAAGCAAGATATACCTCTTTGCTAACAACTACTTTCTTCCCTTCTACAAATAAATAATATTCTTTGTCCATTAATTTTTCCTCCTTGTTGACATGAATTTCTTTTGTTTGAAAATAAAATTCACACAAGGAGGGCTTCTAATTCTATGCATATAAACTCCTGGGCATAAAAAAAGACCGAAAGAAAATAAATTCTTTCAGTCAATAAATGCCAATATTAAATTTAGGTGCAAATCACCCATCATGGATATTATATATGCACTTAAGTACACATAAAATTCGTATATGGTACTTTTTTCATTCGGAAATAGTACGCAATAAGTTCGTCATAAATTAATTTCTTAGATGTTCATTATTTCTTCAATGCTACGACCGTCTTCAAGTTGGCTAATAGCAGTTGGTAGAGTATATCCCCAAATTATTACACCTACCAATGCAATTGCTTCCTTCTTTCTTTGATAATAAACAGTTCTCTCTAAAGACACACTTCTCATACAAGCTTCATCAGTAATCTTTTTTTCAGCAATGTAGTAGTTATAAATAATCTTATGATAGATTTCTCCATACTCTGGATAAACTTTTAACCTAACACAGGCATCATAAATTATTAAAAGCATAAGCTTACTATCCATTACATTGGAAACTCTATTATTAAACTTTTCTTCAACTTTTTCTGGAGCAAATGTAGAAAGATACAAGTAAGCAGATTCTGAAGTTGATCCATAGTTTTCTTTACTCTCAAACATCATAAAATTTGCCCTGCTATCTACTGCCCAGGTAACTTGTCTATATAAACTTAAAATAAGTTTTGCAGCTGAACTAATCTCTTTAAATTTCAAGTTACTATCTGCATACATGTTCATTATATTCTTTAAAGTTTTACTTATTCTCAATCTAATCACCCCAATACAACTTATTTACAAACTTGAATGTTTGTGCTATAATATGAATATAAGTTCAGTTTGTATTATATCTCAAATTGAAAAATAATTCAAGCACTATTGTTCGTATTAAAAGTTATAAATGCACATTAGTACAGGAGGTTAAAGTTATGGCTTTTGCGGATAGATTAAAGGAATTTCGTGAAAAAGAAAAGTTAAGTCAAGCAGATTTTGCAAAGATGATAGGAATAAGTACAAGAACTCTTGTACATTATGAAGACGGAGAAAGATACCCAAGAGATGTCGAGGTTTACAAAAAAATTGCTGAAGTTATGGACTGTGATTACAATTATCTTTTAGAAGAAAGTGACGAGTTTTTAAATAGAGTTTATAACATGGGTGGCAAAAAAGAATTAGAAAAAGCTAGAGCATTAACAGAAGGTCTAAGTTCTTTATTTGCAGGTGGAGAAATATCTGATGAAGATAAAGATGCTGCTTTTGAAGCTATTACTCGTGCTTATTGGGAGGCTAAAAGAGAAAATAAGAAATATGGTCGTAAGAAAAAAGATTAGGTGATTATATGAGCATGAATCGCTATATATATGATAAGGTTAATCGACTTATAAAAAAATATAAGACACGAGATCCTATCGAATTAATAGAAGCTTTGAATATTAATCTGGTATATCTACCTGAAACAAAAATACTTTTAGGAATGTACCATTATATTCAAAGGAACAGATTTATTTTTATCAGTAGCAACACAAATTTTAATAGAAAGACAATATTAGCACACGAATTAGGTCACGATCAACTTCACAGAGATTATTGTATGAGTGGCGGAGCTTTTCATGACCAAACTGTATTAAACCCTACAAATAAATTTGAAACTGAAGCTAATATTTTTGCAGCTCATTTATTAATAAGTGATGAAGATGTCCTAGATAATATCAATGATCAAGTTTGTGATTATGAAATTGCTGGAAAGTTAGGTGTAGATATAAATTTACTAAATCTAAAAATTTCTGAGTTAGCAAAAATGGGCAAGTTTAATAAACCAGTTAATGTTAATATACCTCAGGGAGATTTTCTCAAAAACTATCGCCCTGAACATGATGATTATTATTAGGAGACTCTATGGGAATTTTTATTGCAGGATATTTTTTATTAATCCTTTCTGGAATAGTTTTCTACTATCTCATCACTACCTACTCTGTAAAAATCTCAGCATTTTTGATTGATTTTATAGTTGTAGGTTTAGGATTTTATATATCCATAAAAGATAAACTAGATAACAAATTAGCTATTCCCCTTTCAATTACAGTAGTAATAATTTATGGAATATTGCTAGTTTTAATAAATCAAAAGCTACCAAAAGTTAGCAAAATTTTAAACTATATAATTGCTTTTATAGGATCATCAGTCGCCCTATGGTTGGCACTTGATTTCATTACAAGCACACTAACCGCTTTTAAAATAATAGGTCAAACTTATCATCAATTACCAATAACAAAAAATATGATGATAAATTCCTTTATACATTATGTAATTGTATTCTTAATTAGTATTCCAGTGTTTAAAGGTAGAATGAAATTTATATTTGGAGGAAATTATGAGTAAAGAAATGGATAAAAATAAAGATGAAAATCATGATAAAAAAGAACTTCAAATCAGATCTTCCGCTGCTGAATACTTGACTTTTATTGCAGCTAATGGTGATGATGGGGAAGCTATCGAAATTAGATATGAAGATGAAAATATTTGGCTTACTCAAAAGATGATGGCAGCTCTTTATGATGTTAGTGTAGCCACAATAAATGAACATCTTAAAAAAATCTATGCCGATAGTGAATTACAAGAAGAAGCAACTATTAGGAATTTCCTAATAGTTCAAAAAGAAGGTTCTAGAAATGTTTCAAGGGAAACAAAACACTACAACCTACAAGCAATTATTGCAGTAGGCTTTAAAGTAAATAACGAACGTGCAGTCCAATTTAGAAAGTGGGCAAACCAAATTGTAAAAGATTTTACAATTAAAGGTTGGGCAATGGATGATGAAAGGCTCAAGAATTCTGGTACAAAACTTACCAAGGATTATTTCGAAAAATTACTTGTAAAAATTCGTGAGATTAGATTATCTGAGAGAAGATTCTATCAAAAAATCACAGATATTTATGCCACATCTTTAGACTATGATCCATCTGCAAAAGCAACAAAAAGATTTTTTGCCGCTATTCAAAATAAATTGCACTATGCAATTCATGGAAAAACTGCAGCTGAATTAATTGTAGATAGAGCCAATCACAAAACTAAAAATATGGGACTTACTACTTGGGAAGGATCACCAGATTCAAAAATTCATAAATATGATGTAGTCGTTGCAAAAAATTATCTAAACGAAGAAGAATTAAATCAAATGCAAAGAATTGTTTCATCATATTTGGACATGGCAGAACTGCAAGCAGAAAGACATATCCCTATGACTATGGAAGATTGGGAAAAAAGATTAAATGGATTTTTGCAATTATGGGATAAAGAAATTCTAAACGATTCAGGAAAAGTATCTGCAGCTCTTGCAAAAAAGCACGCAGAAAGTGAGTTTGAAAAATATAGAATTATACAAGATAGACTCTACAAAAGTGATTTTGATAAATTCTTGGAATTAGAAGATGATACTAAAAAATTAGAAGAATAACTTAATATACGATTAACGGGGTCTGTAAATAATTTTGTGTATCAACCTAAATCCTGATAAAAGGGTAAGGGTTGATACATTTTTTATGCTTCAATCATCATTTGTGTTGCGACAACTTTTTCTACATCAACATTTTCATCTTCTAGATTATCTTTAAAATTCCCATCTTGATTTAGTGACGAAAAAAAAGAGCAAGTGATTTTTCTTGTCCACCTGCTCTAAATGTTTTTCCTGTTCAAAGACTTTAAATATTTCTTTCTATTAATTATTTAACTTCCATGATTCTGCCTTAGCTTTTGCATTTATAAGGTCAGAATAAAGTCCATTATTTTTAATCAGTTCTTCATGATTTCCACGTTCTACTATTTCTCCATCTTTTAAGACTAAAATCTGGTCAGCATTTCTAATTGTCTTTAGTCTGTGGGCAATCATAATTACCGTCTTATTTTTTGTTAATGATTCTATTGCTTCTTTAAGTTTATCTTCATTTTCTGGATCTATATTTGCAGTTGCCTCATCAAAGATAATTATGTCTGCATCTTTTAGCATAGCTCTTGCAATGGAAATTCTTTGTTTTTCTCCACCAGATAGACTTGCTCCACCTTCTCCGATGATAGTGTCATAGCCTTCTGGTAAAGCTTCTATAAATTCATGACATCTTGCTTTTTTTGCAGCTTCTACAACTTCTTCATGGCTTGCATTTTGTTTTCCAAATTTTATATTGTTCTCAATCGTATCTTCAAAGAGATATACATCTTGAAATACCATGGAAATAGAATTCATTAAGTTTTCTATCTTATAGTCCTTTATATTTTTTCCACCAATTAAAATCTCGCCAGAATTTACATCCCAAAATCTTGCTATGAGATTACAAAATGTAGTCTTACCAGATCCAGATGGACCAACTATGGCAGTCATGGTATTTTCTTTTATCTCTGCTGATACATTTTTTAAAATTGGTCTATCATCATAGGAGAAGCTGACATTTTTAAAGACTATATCATGATTTT
>NZ_JBDLBQ010000010.1:0-63733 GCF_046255015.1 Finegoldia dalianensis | reverse complement strand
TCTTTTCTTTCTCAGCTTCTAACTCCCATTTTGTAGATGAATAATCTTCTTTTAGTTTTGCATTTTCATCTTGTAATCTTTTTAATTCATCTTTAAGCTGAGTAATTTCTGCTATTAGTTCATCATTATTGGAGTTTTTAAGATCCTCGATCTCTTTATCTAATTTACCAATCTTATTATCTTTATCTCTAATCTCTTCTTCTAACTTAGATTTTTCTTGTTTTAGTTTTTCTCCATTATCTTTGCAAGATTCTAGCTTTTTCTTTAATTCATCTATCTTTGATTGGTCTTCTTGTTTCTTTTCATTTAAGTTTTTAATTTGATCTTCTAAATCATTAATATTACTTATAGAACTTTCTATCACTTTTTTACTACCATCTGTATCATCAGCTTTAGCTAGTACATTAGTAGTTGAAGTTGATGTTAAAACTAATAAAAGAGCCATAAAAAAGGCTCTTAGTCTGTTCGTATTAAATTTCTTCATTATGAATGTTCTCCTTTTCTTTTAATTTTTCTTCTCTTTTTCTATCATTGATTTTCTCCATTAATTCTTCCAAGCTAATATTGTTCCTCCTAAGAGTTACAATTATTTCTTCATTTTCAACTTGTATTTCTTCATCGCAAATTTCCTTGTATTTTGCATTTAAATCTTTTAATTTCTCTTCTATTTTTTTCTTTTTGTTTCTAATACTTATAAGTTTTCTGTTCACATAATATCTCCCTTCTATCTTGGTCTTCCAAAACCATAAAAGTGTGATTTCCAATATTTTGAATTTATTGATGTGTATTGAATTGGATCTCCTGCGTGAATCATCATTCCGTTACCTGCATATATGCCTACATGAGATATTGGTGTTCCACTGTTATATGTTGAGTGGAAAAATATAATATCTCCAGGTTGAGCTTCACTTGGACTTACTGGATTGCAATAGTCTTTGTATATTCTCCATGCAGTTGTTCTTGGCATTCTCTTTACACCAGACTTAGTAAATGACCAACATACAAATCCTGAGCAGTCAAAGTTAGATGGTCCACTTGCTCCAAACACATATCTTTTGCCTATATGTTTTTCTGCTTCATTAAATAAGGCTTTGGCAGTAGCTGAATCAAAAGCAAGACCAGGATTTCCAAAGTTTGGATTGTCTACTATTTCTCCTAAGTCCCCGTTGCCTGATCCAAAAACATCTCCCATATTCCCCTTAGCTTCAAGAAGAGCTTCATAATGAACTACATTGTCTGGATAATCTTTAAATATTTCCCTAATAACTTCATCCATTTCTCTTTTCTTTAAAGTTACAATTAACTTTTTATATTCGTACTCTTCTTTTTCATAGCTAGTATAAGGATTACCACGACTATCATATCTAGTTCTTGCTACTGTTCTTGTTCTAATTTCAATTTCTTCTTTAAAATCAAGCTTATACATCTTGTCAAAAAGCTCTTTTAAAATTCCTTTTACTTCAGACGCTGATTTTACTTCTCCACATCTTGAAGTTATATAGGATAAAAGTTCATGGGTATTATGACCAATTTCTCCTTCTTTATTTATAATATATTCGTCATATCCAGGATGACTTGTTTTTACACTTTCGATTTGTGATTGTAGGTCATATTCCATTGATGAAAATTCTTGATTTACTTCATTTAGAACTGTGTCTTGTGATAGGTATGTTGTTGTCATTACTGAGTTTACTGAATTGCTTAGTCCACTCATACCAACACTACCACCACCAATCATGATTGATAGCATAAGACCTAGCCCTATTACTAGAAATAGAACCATCTTGCTTTTTCTTGCTATTATCTCTTTAGAAGCCTTACCTAAACTTAAAATAGATTTTTTAACTCTATCTACAAGTCTTGTTTCGTGCTTTTTAGCTATCATGCTTTTCATTTGTTTTCTCTGATAAAACTTCTTAAATCTATTTTTCTTTATATAGGCGTCTGACTTTTTTAAATCTTCCAAGCCACTTTTAAACTCCAACTTGCTTTTTCTCTTTTTTATTTTCTTATCAAGTTTAGATAGCTTTTTTAAGGACTTTTTCTTTTTGTCTAACTTATACTTCCTTATTCCATGCTGAAGCTTAGAGCTTACATTAGCGACTTTTTCTCCAGATTCTACACCAGTATTGTCAGATCCTGAACTTAAATAATCTCTCACTAATTCTGAAGACTTAGCTCCAGATAATAAAACCCCAGAAGATAGACTTCCTTTAGTTTTATTCTTTAAGATATTATCCTTTAGCTTGCTTTTAGACTTTTCAAGCTCTCCAATCTTTTTATCTGAGATAAAGTCTTTAACATCATGTGATTTCTTAGAATCTTTCGTTGTAACTTTCTTAGATTCATTTTTTAAGTCATCGATTTTCTTTCGAGTGAGTTTATCACTTTCATAATTTTTTCTTTTGTAGTAAGTCTTCTTTTTATTAACTTTCTTTTGTTCTGAAGGTTTAAGGCTTGTTTCCTTTTCATCTTTTATAAATTCAAGATTATTGTCTTTAAACTCAGGATTATCAAATGTTTTATCTGTATCAACTTGGCTTAGCTTATTTTCTTTATCTATTTCTTTAGAAATTTTTTCCTTATCTCGAAACTTCTTTTCTTGATAAAGCTTCTGCTTTTGCTTTTTATCGATGATAGAATTATTTTCGTTCTTACTTACTTCATCTTTAACAAGCTTATCTTTTCTATATATTCTCTTACTCTTCTTCGCTTCAATAGGTTTATCTTCACTTGTGTGGATTCGTTTAGACTCTTTCTCGTTGATTTTGTCTTGGAATTTATCCTTACTATGGATAAGTTTTTCCTCATAATTTTTAAGAACTTGTCTTTTACTTGATGCCTTCTTATTGCTTGTTGGTTGAGCCTTAGCTGAAATATCATCTGTTGTTAGTTTATTAGAATTAATATTTCTACTGTTTTCACTATCAAAATTTACCTTTTTGAAGTCTACATCTAAGTCTTCACCAAGTTTAAAGCTTTCATCTGTCTTTATTTCAAAATTAGCTTGTTTTGTTTCTTTAACCTTATCCTTATTTTCTAAAACTTCTTTTCTAATTCTTTCCTTGTTTTTAGACTTCTGAAAATCTTTTAGTTTATCTTGTTTTTGATTTTTAGATAATATATTCTCATGGATAAGTTTAGATTCTTTTTCTGAAATTTTATCTCCGAACTTATCCTTAGTCTTAATAATCTTATTGGTATAATCATCTGAATGAACAAGTTTACTATCCATATTCTTTTCAGGAGCGTCCCTATTTCGTATAATTTTCTTTTGAAAATCTTTTTTTAGTTTTTTATCCATATCACACCTACTTAGCTTCTTCTGGTTTTGTTGTCATTAACTTATATAACATGGTATCTTTAGGGAATTTATCTATAAATGGAACAATAGTATTTCCAAAGAATAATAGTCCCTCACCTGCATTTGAATTAGTAATATAGTTTAACTGATAAGGCGATATTTTTAATTTCTTAGCAAGAATATCTCTATCCCCAGACGCTTGATTTAACATTAGAACAAAGTCTGTATTATCAAAGATATTTTCAATTTCCTGACTTGTTAAAAGGTCTTTTACGTTTTGAGTTATACCTGTTGGAATACCTCCCCATTTTCTAAATCTTTTCCAGATTTCTACTGAATATGAAGCAGTTTGTGTGTCTTTTAATAAAAGGTGGAACTCATCTATATAGTATCTTGTAGACTTGCTTCCTCTATTTAGGGAAACCTTGTTCCAAACTTGGTCTTGAATTACAAGCATACCTATTTTTTTAAGTTGTGTTCCTAGCTCTTTTATATCAAAACAGAGCAGTTGCCTATTTAAGTCAACATTTGACCTATTATTAAATACGTTAAGACTTCCCTTAACATAAATTTCCATTTCTGTTGCGAGCTTCCTACCAACTCCCTCTTCTTGAGATAGGAGCATATCGTATAAATCTCCTAATATAGGCATATTTTCTGGTTTTGGGTCTTCAAAATATTTTTGATATATCTTTGGTAAGCACCTGTCTATAACAGATTTTTCTGCAGCAGTAAGACCAGATCCTCCTACTACAAGTTCAAGCATAGACATTATGAAGTTTGCCTTATCCTTTAAAGGTGCGTCCCCATCTCCATAGTTCATATTTATATCTAGTGGATTTAGATAGTCCTTTGACTTTGCTGAAACTTTAATAACTTCTCCATTAAATTGTTTTACAAGGTTTGAATACTCGCCTTCAGGATCACAAATAATTACATCATCGTCTGTTACAAGAATTGCATTTGCCATCTCTCTCTTTGCCGAGAAAGATTTACCAGAACCTGGTGTTCCTAATATTAGACCGTTAGGGTTCTTGAGTTTCTTCCTATCTGCCATAATCAAGTTTTGGCTAAGGGCATTTAAGCCATAATACAAAGAATTTGCCGAATCAATAAATAGCTCTTCTGTTGTAAAAGGCATAAAAACTGCCGTTGATGATGAAGTTAAAAATCTTTTTATTTCAACTTGATTAAGTCCTAGAGGTAAGACAGAAACAAGTCCTTGCTCTTGTTGATGAGATAATCTTTTTACCTGACAATTATGTCTGTTTGCAATTGATGAGATTTGAGCAACAGTGTTTTCTAATTTTTGATTAGTCCTAGCAAAATTCATCATTACTATGGTAACTACAAAGAGCCTTTCATCTCTATTCTGTAAGTCAGATAACATGGACTTAACATCAGCCCCAAAAGTATTTATATCTGAAGGAATAATATCCATATCATATCCAGCACGAACTGCTTTCTTTTGTTCTTCAATTTTCATTCTGTCCAGGTCTGTGTTTTTTCTTTTAATGAGTTTAATAGCTTCTGCTTGTTCAACTACATCTATATGAAAAGCTACATAAATATTGTCATCTATATCTAAAAACTCAGATAACATTCTGTCTGATAACTCGCTTGCAAGTATTTGAAAATGGCTTACTGCTCCAATGAATTTCCCAAATTTAAAATTATTTGCTGGTGCAAAATTAAAGATATTGGGAGTTATATGTGACTTTGTAGACTCGTTTTTCTTCAAATCTTTATATGAAAAATCAAAGTTCTTGTCTGGATTTAACATATCATGAACAAGTCTTAGTCTTTCTTCGCCATCAAGACTCTCTGCTCTTACTCCCATAGATTTAAAGTTAGATAAAATATCTACTTCAAGTCTATTTAACTTTGCCCTTGCTTGCTCTAGGTTATCGGCTTCTGTTGTAAAGGTTATATACTTCATCTTTTTAAGTCCGTTATTTCCCTTTGCAAGTTGAAGCTTTAACATCTCCCTAAACTCTTTTCTTACATCGTCATAAAAGTCTCCCTTATCAGCAATTTTAATTGCATCTTGTAGGTCTCTATTTCTTCCTAATTGATTTACATATGAAAGTTCAACGTGGACACTTGGATCAAAAGAATTTAAAAAGTTGGCAAATTGGTTAAAGATTAAATCTCTATCTTCTTCCAATGCCAACTGGTAATTTATATCTTGAAATGAAATTGTCTTTGAATAATTTTTTTCATCTAACTGGCATATGCCCTCTGGTAACATTCTTATATATGGAATAGTATCCTCAACAGTAAATCTCTTTTTCTCTTTCTTTAGAAGTACACTTAGAAGACTATTTGTTGGTTCTTTCTTTGTTTTTAGCCTTCTTACTTCCTTTCGGTCTTTTTTTAATTGTTTTTCCCTTAGATTTAAGTCGCTGATTTGCTTTTTTCTTTGCTTCAAGGTATGCCTCCTTTCTTATTCTCTTAGTTGGTTGATAAAACTTATGAAGATAGAAAAATCTAAAATATTTTTCAAAAGTTAAGGTATCTTTTTCATATAAGGTTATAAAAAAGATTGGCAGGGTTACTATTAACATTACAATGATAGAAACATCATTAGGTAGATATTTCTTCATAAATATATAGGTTGGTATGCCAATTAGTCCTGCCACGGAAAAACCTATAAGTTGTCTTTTCGTTAAGTTAAAGGCAACCTTTGTTTTTATCTTGTCCAAATCTTTTGGTATTGGTACATACGCCATTTTAATCTCCCTCTACTTCTTCTTTGGAAAGTTCAAGTATATGGTCATAATTAGATGTTGTTTCTTCTTCTAGGTAGCTAATTCTTTCTTCTAATTCTTCTTGTTTTTCTTCATTTCTGTCATTGTATTCTCCTTGATACATAACAAATTCATTGTGACATCTTCCGAGTCTGTTTATTCTTCTCTTTAAGCTTCTAATCTCTTCATTTCTTTTTTTCTCTTTTAAGATTTCATAAGTTCCTCCCAATAAAATTCCAAGTCCCAATAAAGTACAATTTTTCTTTTTTAACATTTATTCCTCCTAGTGCGTATTCATAATACTTTTTGCAACTGTTCCACTCTTAAACATCATAAGTCCAAGTAGTAGAGCATATCCTAATATACTAAACAAGCTTGTGTGAATATCTGTAACCTGTACCGTTCTTATTAAAACGGTGTAGATACCTAAACATACCATCAAAAACAAACCTTGTAGTCCCAAGGCAAAAAGTCCCTTGATATAATTTGTTCCAATCTGACCCCATTCTTTATTTCCCATAGTCGCAAATGGTATGGATGATACTGATGAGTAGACATATATTTCAAACATACGCCCATATACTATTAAGGTAATAGTTAAAGATATACATTGAATTGCAATCCTCACTAGACTTGTTTCAACTAATATCATTAAAAGCTCACCTATTTCTTTTTCTTTTAATGTATCAACCATTGCAACTATCTGATCTCCTGAAACAGTGGCAGAAGTAGTGATTACCCCTGCCGCTTTGTTTACAAGATTTTGTGCCACATCAAAGACTGCCATTGAAAATTCAAAGGCATGGCTTGCAAGGTAGACTGCTATAAACATCTTTATAATGTATTTGAAAAACTCAAAAGTATCTGTATCATGCATATTATTCTTTTGCATAACCATATTTATGAGTTCAATACATAATACTGCTGTTATGATAAGACCTGCTATTGGAACGATCACATTATCATTAATGTTTTTTATGAAGTTATACACTTCTCCATTCCAACCCATTGGTGTTTTCCCAACATCAGTTGCAATAACTCCTACCTTGTCATTTATATCTAAGAACATGGACTCAAGATTTGCTTTGATACCTCCGAGTAGCATATCCTTAAAAAATTCAGTTAGCTTGTCAAAGATACCAAACATAGACTTTCTCCTAATTTAAAGCATTTGCAAGTAGTGGAATTAATTTAATACCGATTAGTACAATTCCTCCACCAGCCATAAGCTGCTTAATACCTTGAGATTTAGCACCAGGGTTATCATTACCATAACCTTCCATCAAGTTAATAACTCCCCATGCTCCTAAACCTGCACCAATTGCAGTTACAAGTGTTTTTAAAACTCCAACTCCAGCTGTAAAAAATTCCATATTATTCCTCCTCGTTTTCTTTCTTATTTTCTATTTTGTTTAGTGATTTAACTATAAAATTCTTGTAGACCTTATCTCCTTTTTTATTTTCTTTGAAATATCCAAAGACATGGATTAGATCTCCTTTTTCAAATTCTTTTACAATTTCTACCTTTTCTCCATATACTGAGCAATTTGTATATTCTTTGCCCTTTCCATATTTTTTAACAAGAGCAAAATTTGCTACTTGAACATTTTCTCCATCTTTTTCAAATTCTGAAAATTCAGCTTCCTTAACTAAATTTGCATTAATATTTATCATTTCTCTATCCATTAATTTCTTCTCCTTAATCTAAAAATTTCAATTAAAAAAGCGACTGAACTTTGAATTCAATCGCTAAATGTCTAATATATTAAATTGTTTTAAGTAGGACTTCTTATCCTTACCATTTTAACCTCCTGATTTTGAGTATAAAAAAAGACGATAGAGTTTTTAATTTCTATCGCCCAAATAATATTTTTATCTTAATGTATTCCCATATTTCATTAGTCCATACTTCTCTATTATATCTACTCCCTTATACAGTTCTGCTAATATTCCAGGATAAATATATATTTTATTATTTATTTCTTCAATTTTCATTTTACTTTTAGCCATGTTTGGAAACACATCTTCTCCTTTTAATTCTATTAATTTAATTACTTTATATTTGTCTGTACTAGAAGGTCTAGCTTCCTCTAATCGAATCATTCTTTTTATGTTTGCTATCTTTGAAACGTATTTCAAATCAATAAAATAGTAAAAACTATCTTTGCTCAAAATAAAGTCATATCGATAATTTGAATCTCCAGCAATAACTTCATAACCTAATTTTTCAAAGCCAGCCTGCAAAACTTTTTCTAAAGTAATACCAAAGTGATTAGATGGATCTATATAATTTAATGATTTATATAATTCTGTAGGATATAATTTTATTATTGTATTAATTTTATTATCCCTTGGATTTTTGTCATAGCCAATGATCAAACCATTTACAATATTAAAATTTCCATGAGCTAAAATATTCCTCATATGACTTAAAAACTTTACTGGTTTAGAAAGGTTTTTAGTATCTGCTATATAAATTTTTTGACAATTTACACATATATCTTTAAATTTAGGGTTACCTCCCTCATAACTGTCAATATATTCAGAAATAATATCTATTGGTAATTTAGATTGATCATAAAAAAATATATCATCTGAATCCATTTTTAAACCATTCTGTATAAATTCCATAACAATATCTTCATAAGTTTTATTAAATATTATTGGATTCGATAAACTCTGCCTAGAAGTTTTTACTTCTGGAGAATACCATAACAAGAATGATAACGATAAAAATAGTTCTTGAATATCTTTCATTGGTACAGGTTCGTGTTTAATGCTAATTGAAACCTTTTTAGGACTTTTACAACATCTCATATATTACCTCCTTAGTTATACACATAAAAAATATATCAAAAATTCTTTTGTCTATTATTAATTTATAATCTTGTAATCAAACTGTTGTTATTTAATTTTAGCTTATTATTTTTAGTCTTCTAAAATCGATACTTCAAGGTCTATCGCTTTAAATGTAACAGTTATTCCTATTTCTTCTTTTACTGTTTTTTCAAATAATTCAGCTATATCATATGGGGACATATCGTATATATCATCATACCATTCATTACTTTCATCGTACATTGTCTCACATATTGCTTCAATATAATTTTTCTTATCCCTTGTGAGTTCTGTATCACTTTCCAAAATAAACTGCTCACCATTTATATTTAATATAATTAAAGATGATTTTTTATTTTCACACATTTTGCTTTCTCCGTAAAATCAAATGTTTAACCTATTTATTTTATAACTAGATTTTAGCTTTACCTTATCTCTATTTGTTAAATACTCTTCCACATCAAACAAGTTTCTCTTATCATAATCTTCCAATAACTTATAATTCTTATGCTTTGTAATATCGAATTTATCAGATAGAAAAGGTCTTACTCCTCTTAACTGATAAATACACTTACCGCCATCCATTACAGTTATTTCATCTTGACTCATAAGTTCCTTGCCAGTTTTTTGGTAATTTAGACCAAAAGATTTTTGATTGGATCTTGTTTCTGATGTGTTATATAGGTCTATGGTTTCTTTTCCTAAGGTTTCAGATAATTCTTTTACTGTTGTTTTTTCTTTTCCTCCTAAAAAGAGTGTAGAGTCGCAGTTACCAACTATTGTATCTGCATGGTCTTTATAGATTGCTTTTAATTGAGATTGTGCTTGCAGTATTATGCTTGCCGATATTTCTCTTGAACGAATTGTTGCAATCAATTTTTCAAATTTAGGAATTAATCCTATATTTGCAAACTCATCAAGTAGACACCTAACATGAACTGGAAGTCTTCCACCATACACATCATCTGCCTTATCACATAGAAGATTAAATAGTTGAGAATACATTATTGAAACTACAAAGTTAAAGGTATCATCTGTATCTGATATTATTACGAATAAAGCAGTTTTTCTATCTCCAATTTTATCAAGCTCTAATTCATCTTCGCTCATTAGTTCTCTAAGCTCTCTTATATCAAAAGGTGCAAGTCTTGCTCCACAAGATATTAGAATTGACTTGGCAGTTTTTCCTGCTGCCAGCTTATATTTCTTGTATTGCTTAACTGCAAAATGACTTGGATCTTTCTTTTCAAGAGCTTCAAAAAGCCTATCAATTGGGTTCATATAGGTTTCGTCATCTTCTCTTACTTCACTTGCGTCAATCATATCCAAAAGTGTCTTAAAGTTCTTTTCTTCTTCTGGTGCTTCATAATATATATAACCGATAAGGGCAGTGTAATATAACTTTTCAGCCTTTACCCAGAAATCTTCTCCCGCCTTTTCTCCATCTCCCTTGGTGTTGGCGATAATTGTTTGAACAAGCTTTAAAATATCTTTTTCACTTCTCAAGTATGCAAAGGGATTGTATTTCATGGACTTTTTAAAGTTTATTGTATTTAAAATCTTTATGTCATATCCATTTTCATAAAGCATTTTTCCACACTCTAACACAAGTGTGCCTTTAGGGTCTGTTACTACATAGGAAGAGTGCATTTGCATTAGATTTGGCTTTACATAAAATCTTGTCTTACCTGATCCAGAACCACCTATTACTAATACATTTTTATTTCTAGCATATTTAGGGTTTTTAGGTCTTGAGTTCATTGTTAGTCTTTCGGTATTAGTTATGAGAACATTGTTTTCAAACTTAGGGTCTATATATGGAGCAATATCCTTACTTTCTCCCCATCTTGCAGATCCATACTCTTTACCTTGCCTATATTTCTTTTTGTTTTTACCTTTACTATAAACAATTAGCTTAACAAGAGCAGCAACTGAAATACCTACTAACAAGTCCCTTGGATTAATACTTGGTATATAGGATAAAGTTCCTATATCAGAAATTCCTACCATTATTCTATCAATAATATCTCCTCCAACATATGAATTGATGTGCTTAGAAAAGATATTTCCAATGTAGAAAAAGGATAGGTAAGGAATGTTTGCTAATATAAATTTCTTTGGGTTGTCTATTTTAATTAAGTTTTTAATATCAGAAAGAATAGCTTCTAATATCTTATTCATCGTAGAAACCTTCGCTATCTAATAAAATTAGTAGGTAGTGCCTTCCCTTTGGTGTTATAAATGTTTGTATTCCTACAAGTGTACCTAGTGGATCAACCCATTCCTTGACTTCAAAATATCCCTTGTTCTTTTCTGTATAAGGTAAGAGTTTCTTTTTCTTATCTCTATAAATTAATCCCTTATCCATTAGAAAACTTATAAACTGGTTCTGTGGTATTCCTAACTCTTTGGCAGTATTTCTAAAGTTTGTAAGTAGGTTGTAATCTACTAATTTGTCATAATAGTCTGCCTTTGGTCTTAATTCTTCAATCTCTTCTTCTCTTTCGGCAATAATTCTATTGGCTACCAGAATTGCATCTGCAAGTAACTCTTCATTAGTTTTCTTTTCTTGCCCTACTATATATCCTCCATTTTTTCTAATACTTGGTAAGACTTCTCTAGTTACCCAAGCTTTGAATATTTTTGCTTGTGGTAGTTTTGATGAGAGGATAAGTGAATACAATCCTGATTCGTTAATTATTGAAATATTCTGTATTCCTCCAGGGGTGTTCCATTTCGTTACACCCTTATCTTCCTCATCTACATGGTCATAAACAGCTTTCCTCGGATTGACATAACCTAACATAGTTGCTACTTCATTTGCTATAAAGAAAAACTCACCGTCTTTTTCTATAACAGTGAGTTTCCCAAAATTCTTATTTTCAAATGTTTTTAAATTACTTATCATAAGCTTTGCTCCTTATGTTTATTTTTAACTTTATCTTTGCTGATGGTGTCCTTAGCCATATCTTTAAACTTATTTATAGTCTTCGTTATTGAATCTTTTCTATCGGCCTTTCTTTCAGAAGCCTTAACTGCTTTTTTAAAAGCATGTTCCATTACTTTTATATCCTTAGATTGAAAAAACACAGAGTGGTTACCAGTTTCCTTATCTTTCATAACAGAAAACTTCACTCCGTGTTTATTTAAAATTTTCTTTAGTTCTTTTAACTCAGGATCTTTTAGATTAATTTCTTCTAACTGTCCCTTTTTAACCATATCTTTTAGTTTTACTTCTTCTCCGTTATTTTTTATTACATTTTTCAAGCCGCCTTGTTCCTCTATTTGCTTGTGTACTTTCTTTAAGGCATCAAGAATTGCTTTACTTGTTGCTTTTGCAAGCCTTACTTCAAGATTAAGGCTCGACCTAGATACTTCTTCATTAATCATCTATTCCACCTCCATATAAAAGTAACTCTTTGTATTTTCTTAACTTCTCTTGATGGATTTTTCTTCTAAAATCTTCTCCAGTAACTTTAACTGGTATTGTCATTTCAAGTATTCTTGAATATATCCTCTGATACTCAAGGTCAATATTAGGATTTTGAATTATTTCCAATGATAAGTTTGTAGTAAAAATTGTCGGCCTACCCTTTAGGTATCTTGAGTTTATAATGTTATATACTTGTTCTCTTGCATAAGATGTATCCCTTTCAATTCCAAGGTCATCTAATATTAACAATGGAATATTTGATAGGTTATCTATAATTTCGTTTGAATCAACCTTAAATGCAGATTTTTGTATTTGATTTATAACCTGAGATAAATTCATAATCTTAACTTTAACTTGTTCTCTTGCAATTAATTCATTTGCAATAGAACAAGCAAGATAAGTTTTCCCACTGCCAACATCTCCATAAAATAAAAGTCCAACATTGTCTTTCTTCATTTGTTCAAAACTTTTAGCATAATTGTAAGCAACCTTGTAGGCTTGACCTTTTTCATTTAAGAATTTCTCAAAAGTATATTGGTGCTGGAGCGGCGATGAGAAGCAATCTCTTTTCAATGATGATATTTTCATCAGTCTTTCTCTTTCTTCATTTTCCTTATCTCTTTTTATTTCACATTCGCATTTAATTCTGGGAATAAACTTTGTAAATCCAAGGTCAAGTAATTCTCCATCGACTCTTTTACCGCATACCTTGCAATAGATATGCCCATTTCTTTCAATATCATTTTCTCTTAATACAAAATCTTTTAAACTTGTCATAAACTCTCTCCTATATCGTAATTCATTTTCCTTGTTGTATTATCATTAATGTTTTTCGCCTGATCATTAAGATACCAATTGATTATCGTTGCCTTGTGGTCTTGATACTCTCTGTTATTTGCTTTCATATATGACGAGAGCCTATCAATGTATTCATTAATTCTACTTCCTAACTCATTTGTTAAGTCCTTGTATTCTTCATCAGTCAAAAATATATTTTTATATATTCCATAAGGCTTTTGACCTTTACTAAAATCATTCTTTCTTAACTCATTATTATTAATATTGTTATAGTTACCTTCCGATTTTCGAAAATCTTGACTTTCGATATTCGAATCTCTTGAATTTCGATTATCGAACTTCTGGAATTTTGTTTTTCGAACTTCTTGATTTTTTAATTCCATATTATTGAATATGCTCATAAAGTCTTTAACATAAATTCTGTTAGGCTTTCCCAGTCCTTGTCTTTTCTTTTCAATCAGTCCTATTCCTGATTTAATATCAAGTTCAGCTATTAATTTATTTGCTTTTTCACTGGCACAATTAAATTGATCTTTTATACTTTCAATTGTGTAGTAAATAAAGACTTTTCCATCTTCATCTATCCAGCCATTTTTATATGAAAGACCCATTCGATTAAGCATATATGAATACAAAACTTTAGCTTCAATAGAAATGCTCTCAAAAATCTCATCTTCCATTAATACCATAGGTAACCTAATGAAGTTATACATTTCAGATTGCCTATTATAAAAATAATCAAAATTCATTCTTACCTCCTTTCTTTAAAATAAAAAAAAGACGACAGAATTATTACTTTCTATCGTCTGAGATATACATATTAAATTTTCATCACAAAATAAGACTCTTTAAAGAATCCTTAGTTTTATTGGTATGCTATTTACAATACCCATTGTTAAAATGGATACTCTAAGCAGCACACCAACTATTTATTTTTTGAGTTTTAAACTTTGGTAGAAGTCTTGAACTCCTTATATTTACATAACTATTTGCCTCTATCACTATTATGACACGAAACCCACAACAAGGATCGTACACGCGGCCTTCGTATGGTTCGAGGATTTCTACGAGTGTTTTTACGATGCTTGTTGGTGTGTAGAATTCGCCGGCGTTTTTTCCTTCAAGAGATGCGAATTGGGCGATTGTGTATTCGTAAGTTCGTCCGAGGATGTCTTTTGAGTCTCCGTGTTCTTTTAGTTTCAAATTATTGAACAAATCTACGACTTCTCCGAGTCTTCTTTTATCAAGTTCGGGACGTGCGTAGTTTTTCGGTAGTATTCCTCTTAGTCTGTCGTTTTCTTGTTCTATCGCAACCATGGCTTCGTCGATTACTTTTCCGATTTCTGCTGTCATTGCTTTGGATGCTACGTATTCCCATCTGGCTGTTTTCGGTACGAAGAATACATTTTCTGCGATGTATTCGTCGCGGTCTTCTTCGAATCCGTCACCTTCTTCTAATAGTTGGTTGTATTTTTGTTCGAATGAGTCCGATATGTATTTGAGAAATATCAGTCCAAGTACAACGTTTTTGTACTCTGCTGCATCTATGTTGCCTCTTAATTTGTCTGCCGCTTGGAAAATTTCTTTTTCAAATCCAAGGTTAGCTCCTGTTATGTTATCCATGTGATCACCTGCTATATTTTCATTCTTGTTTATTAAATATTCTTACCTTTTATTATATCAAAATGAGTTTGTTAATTCAGTATTGTAGCTGTTTCTCTGTGCAAAAAAATAAATCGAAAGTTTGGTTTCTTTCGATCTGATTTTAAAAATTAATTTTGTTTTATGAAAAAATCGGATTTGAATAATCAAATCCGATCTGTGATGTTCTATTTATCTTGTTTATTCATTGTGCAACAGTCCAATCTTTCTTCACCGAAAGTGTTTTTGTTTTCGTTGCCCAATTTTTTTAAAAATTCTTCAAAATTTTTCTTTATTTTACTAAAAATTTTCATTTAATCACTACCTTTTTAGTTTCAATGTCAACTTGTTTACACTTATATTATACACCTATTGAGTTTCATTTTCAAATTTGAAAAAAATTTGACGTTATTAGAAGTTTAAATTATAATATTAGTAGTTACAGTTCATATGTTTTGAATTTGAACTTCTAATTTTATTTATGGAGGAATAAAATGAGCTTTGGTGCTAAATTAAAACAACTTAGAGAAGACAGATGTCTTACTCAGACAGAACTTGCGGACAAGCTTGGTGTTACTTTGAAGACTATAAGTAACTACGAAACTAAAGGCACTCGTCCACGCACTCAAGATATGTACAAAAAAATCGCGGAATTTTTCAATGTTGACATCAATTTTTTGTTGACTGTGGAAGATAATTTCGTGCTGGATTCTGCTAAAAAATTCGGATATTCTGGTAAAAAAGATGCGGAGAATTTGGTGGATAATTTGTCAGGGCTTTTTGCTGGAGGTTCTCTTCCTGAAGAAGACAAGGACAAACTTTTCAATGCGATTGCTGAGGCGTATTACGAAGCCAAGTTGGAGAATAAAAAATACGGAAAAAACAAGAATAAAAGGTAGTCTTATGTACAATAGATGGATATATGATAAGGTAAATAGTTTGGTTGAAAAATACCACACCAGAAATCCCGAGGAGCTTTTGGATTTGTTGGGAATTAAGCTTCATTATATCGATAGTCCGTCCAAACTTTTGGGAGTGTATCAGGTAATTCTTAGAAATAGGGTTATTTTGATTGCGAACAACATCGGAAGTTTGAAAAAAATCGTACTAGCTCACGAGATTGGCCACGACCAACTTCACAGAAAATACTGCATTGATGGCCACGCTTTTCACGAGAACAAGGTGTTCAATCCTACTGATGTTTTTGAAAATGAAGCGAATATTTTCGCGGCTCATCTTTTGATTTCGGATGAAGATTTGATCAAAACGATGCGCGAGTACACTGACGACAAGACTATGGCATACAAGTTAGGTGTGGATATTAATTTGTTGAATTTGAAAATATCTGAAATGGTGAAGCTGAACAAGTTTCCCACAGATATTTGCTATATTGAAAATCCAAAATCGACTTTTTTGGAAGATTACAGTCCGTTGGATGACGAGTAAGGAGGTTGTTATGGGACTTATAGATTACTCTTTGGAGCCAAAATCTGATATTGCTTTTGTGGATATCAAAAGTTTTTATGCAAGTGTAGAATGCGTCAAGAGAAATCTGAATCCCTTGACAACTTCTCTTTGCGTTATGAGTAATTCCGACAATGCAAGTGGATTAATTCTTGCAAGCTCTCCAACTTTCAAGAAAGTTTTTGGAAAGAAGAATGTCGGTAGGGCTTTTGATTTGCCTTTTCACGTCCACGATAGGAAGTTTAACTTCCAATCAGCTCTCAGACAAAATTTACCAATAACTGATTCATATATCAGTTACATCGAAACGTGGGCGAAAAACACCGTCATCGTTCCTCCTCGAATGGCTTTGTACATTGAAGAGAATTTGAAAATCCAGAAGATTTTCATGAATTACGCCTCCAAAGACGAGATTCTTCCCTACTCTATCGACGAGGGGTTTATCGATTTGACAACTAGTTTGAACTATTTTATCCCCGATAAAACAATATCTCGCAAGGACAAGTTGGATTTGATATCTTCTAGGATTCAAAACGAAATCAGAAACAAAACTGGATTGTATTCTACTGTTGGAATGAGTAATTCCAATCCTCTGTTGGCTAAGCTTGCGCTGGACAATGAAGCGAAGAAAACTGTAAATATGAGGGCAAATTGGTCTTACGAAGATGTAGAACAAAAAGTGTGGAATATTCCAGATTTGACAGATTTTTGGGGAATCGGCGAAAGAACGAAACGAAGGCTGAATAAATTGTGTATCTTTTCAGTGAAAGATCTCGCAAATTCCAATCCTGATATTTTGAAACGAGAATTCGGGATAATGGGCGTGCAGTTGTGGTTTCACGCGAATGGCGTAGATGAATCCAAAGTCACACAACCTTACAAAGGAAAATCCAAGGGACTGGGCAATTCACAAGTTCTTCCCAGAGATTACTCCAAGAAAAGTGAAATCAAAATAGTTCTAAAAGAAATCGCAGAACAAGTTGCTATAAGAATTCGACGAATCAGAAAAAAAGCGACTGTAGTGTCAATTTATGTTGAATATTCCTACAAGGAAAACAAAAAATCCATCCACTCACAAAAAACCATCTCCCCTTCCCAATCAACAGCAGAGCTAACAGCTCATGTTATGGATTTGTTTCACAAGAAATATCAGGGAGGATCTGTGAGAAGACTTGGCGTAAGTTATGAAAATTTGGTGGACGAAGCGTGCATATCATTTTCACTTTTCGAAGACATTGAGAAAATAGAAAAACAGAAAAATTTGGAATCTGCAATCGATGAAATCAGAGACAAATACGGATTCACTTCCATTCAAAAAGCGACATCTCTTATGGAAGGATCGCGTGTTATCGAACGAAGCAAACTAATTGGAGGCCACTGCGGCGGAATGGACGGCACTTATGATTATTAGAAATTATCTTCCTTACAAATCAGCCAGGGAATATTGCGACAGAAAAATGGCTAAATGGATGGGATTTTTCCTATCAGAACACACGACAGCACTACATTCGATGACTGAAAATGTAAGCGTACAATCGTTGGGTGCGAGTAGTTTGCTTTTACTTATAAGCCAAGCTTTTCTGAATGATTTCACAGTCGAAATCTTCACCCACAACAACAAATCATACGTAGGGACAATCTACGATTTTTTCGAAGACAAGATATATTTTGAAAGCGACGGTCAAATGATAGAGATAAAATTCGACAATATTTTGAACATTAATTTGATGGAGTAATTATGAATACATTACACAAAAATACTTTTCAATTCGATTATTTTTCGGACAATTTCATAGCTTTTGAAAAAGATTTTTACAAATACGCAAACATCAACGTACCACTTACATTCTTGACAGACGACATTTTAGAACACATGGTGTCTACAAAAAATGATTATTTCAGGATAAACGCGAAAAACTGCAAGGATAACCGCGACCATTATTTTATCTTCAGAAAAAATTTCGCAAAAGAAAACAAATCCATAATTCTTTTTGAATACATCTGCCACAAAACGCAATCGGAACTTAAAAATTTGTAGAAATTTTATTTACTTGTGTTGTAAAGTTGCGGTTTTGCTATGTCGTGAAATAAAAATAAATTTCATAACAAAGGAAAGTAGAAAACCAGTTTGCACGAATATCTAGACTTCGTAAATTTGTGATTTCTAAATCTCAAAATCCTAAAATTTGAAGCACGCTATCGCTTACGCGGTCAAATTTTGGACGGATTTTTTCGATTTGAAATCAGATAAATTTTCTCCGTATGATATTCTTAGCAAAACTGGTAATCTACTTTTGTTTCACAGAAACAGGTAAATATAAACTCGTAATCCACTTTATTTCTTATTCGCACACACAAAAACCCTTATGCACACGACAACAAAATCGTCGATTTCTATGCATAAGGGTTTGTTTATCACAGTTTTTCTCTGTGATTTATTTTGTCAAAAACTAAAGTCTTTCTAGAAGTGATTTCACAAATTCGTAAGTTCTTTGTGTAGATTCAATTGAAAGTCTTTCCTTAGGACTGTGAACGTCTTTCATAGTAGGTCCAATGGAGATCATTTCCATGTCTGGGAAAGTATCTATGAATACTGCTGGTTCCAATGCTGCGTGAACAACTTCAACCTTCATTTCTTTTCCAAACAAATCTTTGTAAGTTTCAAGCGCCAAGTTTCTCAATTCAGACTCTTTTGCAAATGCCCATGGTTTGTAATAATCTTCCTTCTTAACTTCAAATCCATATTTTTCATAAACTTTTGACACATCTTCAGTGTGTGCGTCGAAAGTTTCTGGGTTTGAACTTCTAAGAGAAATAGTTACCTTCAACACATCGTCCTTTATTTCAAATATTGCCAAGTTGTTTGAACATTCAACGATATCTGGGTATTCCTTCATCATGCTGTACACTCCGTGAGGGACCTCTTCGATGAAAGATAAGATATCTTTTTTGTCATTTTCATCCAATACTTTGTCGGCGTTGTCGCATTTTTCAATCTTAACTCTCATATCCTTATCCAATGGATATTTTGCAATTAAATCGGAAAAATCAACATCGTAATCGTCTTCGTTAGAACTGAACACAACCTTCGCATCTCTTGGAATAGCGTTGTGTTTTGTTCCACCTTCTATACTAACAAGTGCTAAAGGAGATTTTTCTTCGATTAACTTCAAAGCTTCACGTGCAAATTTGATGGAGTTACCTCTTTGTTGGTGAATTTCCATTCCTGAGTGACCACCAAGCATGTTGTTAATATTCATAACAAAAGTGTTTTTCATTTTATTGTCCACGTAATTTAGTTTTTTCGTACCAATTATATTGTGTCCACCAGAACAACCAGACAACAAAATTCCTTCTACTTCAGCGTCAATATTCAAAAGTTTTCTACCTTTGATATTTTCTCTCTTCAAAGCTCTCGCACCGACCATTGTAGTTTCTTCGTTAGTTGTAACCAACAACTCAAGCGCTGGATGTTTAGCGTTTTTGTCTTCCATAATCGCAAGACCAATCGCACTTGCAATACCATCATCTGCACCCAAAGTAGTGCCTTCTGTTTTAACCCAATCGCCATCTACAACTAGTGGAATAGGATCTGTCAAAAAGTCGTGGTCAACGCCGTCTGCTTTTTCTGCAACCATATCCATGTGACCTTGAATTACAACTGAAGGATGATCCACATAATCTGGATGAGCAGGTTTTCTGATAATTATATTGTTGCTTTCGTCTTGGATTGTTTCAAGTCCCAAATCTTTTCCAGTCTTGTACAAGAAATCACTCACTGCTTGTTCATTTCCAGATTCTCTAGGAATTTTAGTCAATTCTTCAAAATAATGAAACACTCTTTCTGGTTTTAAATTTTCTAACATATTTTCTCCTTTTCTGTTCAAATTACTCTTCAAACAAACACATTCTTTGAGATTAACCCAAAGAATGTGTTCAAATTTCTAAATTAATGTAACAATATTCCCGAAAGAATACCGTAGTAGTTACCAATTACATAACCTAAAGTACCTACCAGAAGTGCAGGAACGATAAGTTCTGTCCAACCTTTTGATACAGCCATTGCTGCTGCAGTAGTTGGTCCACCGACATTCGCATTTGATGCGATAATGATTTCTTCGATATTGAATTTGAAAAGTTTTCCAAATATCAATGAAACTATTAAGTTGATTAATACAACGATTAATGCAAATACTAATAACAATGGAGATTCTCTCAAAATCAATCCTATTGAAGCTGGCGCTCCAATAACTGCGAAGAATAAATAAATTAAGAAAGTACCAATTTCTTGGCTACCTCTGATTGATGAAATTTGTTTAGGAAATACTGATGCAAGTATCATAGTAAATGTAGTCATTAACAAGTATTTGTTTCCCAATAATCCACCAAAAATTGCACTTACAGCGCCTTCGCCTTTGAACAAATCTCCAAATACAGTAGCTAATTTGTCAGAAATGGCTACGATAACAAATGATAATGCAACTGTTAATGCAATGTCTTTAAGAGAAATTTCTTTTGCTCCCCAATATTTTGCAGCCATAGTTTTATTAGCTTCCTTGTCAGATTCTGATTGTTCTTCCAAAGCGTTAACAAGTGGCATCTTATAGTGTTTCTTGATAACAGCCATTGTTGGAAGTGCCATCAATGTGAAGAAATATAAAGCCATAAGTAAGTTATCTGCAACTAATGCAGCTGATACAGTTGCTCCAGGAACCTTGTATTGTTGACTCATTGCAACGAAGTTTACTGAACCACCAGTATAAGTACCCACAAACATTGGAACGATATCGTTCAAAGCAGGAATTGCATTCTTCAAAGCAAAGTATGCAACAAATCCACCTAGAACAGTTCCAATACCACTTAATAAGTAAATAATTAAAACTCTTCCTGAATCTCTACCAATTTTTTTGATATCAGCGTTAAATAACAACATTGGTACAGCCAAAGGAACTACATAATCCCATACAGCATCATAAACAGGTGCTTCTGTTGGAATAATTTTAAGGTTTGACAAAATTAAAGTAAAAGTCAAAGCCAAAATACATCCTGTAACCTTACTTGCCCATGTATATTTTTGTTCCAAAAATATTGCAAGAGCAGCACATGATGCCAACACAGCCCAAAGTATCCAAGTACTTTCGGCACTAATAAATGATCCCATAAGAATCCTCCTTCAAAATATTTTATTTAATTAAATTATAATACTAATAAATAAATTATGCAAGTATTTTCCCGATTTAAAATTATCTAATTTCTATTAATCTTGTACACATTTAATCTGTATTTTACGTGTTTATATTGTATTCTTTAGTATCGGTAAAACTTTGTTATGAAAATGTTTCTATTTCCTGAATAAAAAATGGAGCATCAGCTTAGCCAATACTCCTCATAATTTATTTTTGAATCATCGTATTTAAAACGATAATGTCTGTTTCCTTCATACCTTCCTTAGCAACATAGCCAATACTTCTGATAGTTTCTTCGATATTGTCTTTTAACAAACCATCTCCAGGTTCGAAGTTTCTGTTATTTTTCGCCAAATAATATCCTGAAATTCCTGCATCTACAGCTGTTGCGATTTTTGCAGCACAGGATGGTTTCGCACCGTCACAAATCATACCAGATGCAATCATCAACGCATTGCCGATTGTTTTTTCAATCAAATCCAAATCCTTAGTTTCCATGTAGCAAATTCCAGCTCCTGCTGCAACTCCTGCGGATGTAACTCCACAAAATGCTGAAAGTCTTCCTATAAATCTTTTGATGTGAAGTGCTGTCAAGTTTGTTACCAAAAGTCCACGATACAATGTTTCGCGGTCGTAATTTTTTTCGTTTGCAAATACAACAAGTGGCATCGTGCAAGTTATACCTTGGTTTCCACTTCCTGCGTTTATTACAACTGGAAGAGAACATCCACTCATACGTGCATCTGATCCTGCTGCAGCTCTTGCCTTAGCTTTCGTTCTGATAGATTCATCTTCGTCTATCAAAATCTTGCCCATTGCAACTCCCCATTTTCCAGTCAATCCTTCATCGGAAATTTCAGAATTTAAAGTGATTTGTTTTTCCAATAAATCTTTAACTTCATCCAAATCCACATTGTTTGCATATTCGTAAATATCTTTGATTGAAAGTTCGTCGTAATTTTCGTATTCTGGAGTGTGAGTGTAGCAATTATCAATATGTATTACCTCATCATTTTTGGTAACCTTAACTATGTTTGTGTGTTTATTTTTGATTTCTACATCCACAGTATTTCCATTGTCATCCTCTGCTACAATTTCAATGTCTAAGTTTTCCACGCCTTCTTTTAAACTAACAGTGATGATGTCCTTTGCCATCAAATCCTTCGCAGCCTTGATGTCATCTTCTGTAACCTTTGACAAAACCTCAAGCCCAAGACAAGAATCACCCGCAACAGTTCCAATAGCAGTCGCAGCTTCCACGCCCTTCATACCGTTAGTGTTTGGAACAGTAACACCCTTAACGTTTTTGATGATGTTTCCTGAACACTTAACCTCTATCTTACATGGAATAACCCCCAAAACTTCCCTAGCCTTAGCCGCTGCCAACGCAATAGAAATCGGTTCAGTACATCCCAACGCCATAATTAATTCAGATTTTAATAATTCAGTGTAATTCTTCATTTGTACTCCTCAATAAAAAATAAATTTATAACAATTTCGTCTATATATTAACCATTATAACACTACAAATACATTATTGTAAATGATTTCAAACTCTTACAAATATTCCTATGTACGACTGAAAATTTTATCTTCACAGCCATTTGAACACAAAAATATCCCCTGTATCATTTAGTCCGATAAAGAGGATATCAAATTTTATTCAGATTTTATTTTTGTTTGTTATTGTAGAAGTACACAAACAATGGTACTAATACATAGCCGATAAACATAGATACTATCGCAAGATAGTTAGGAGCTAATACTCCGTTGTTATCAACAGTAAATTGCTTAATCCAACTAAATTTTGCAAGTAAAACTAGAGTTAACAAAAGTGCTATGATAGGAATTATAACATCGGTGAAGAAGTTTTTCTTTACATCTTGAACTATTTCTTGCTTGTTCTTTCCATAATAAAACCATATCAAAGCAAGCGGAACAATAACAAATTGTGCAAACCTAGCAATTGCGCTTATTATCATTATTGAACCCATGTTGTATTTAAAAGCGATTGGCAATATAATAGCCAAAACAGCTGTAATTACCATTGAAAATAATGGAAATCCTTTGTCTGTTCTTTTTGCAAATATTTTAGGAACTTGATTTTCATTAGCCATTGATTCAATTATTCTAGGTGTGTGGAAAGAAGCTGCGACATTAATACCAAACATAGATATCAATGAACCATAAAGAATTATTGAACGAACAATATTATTCTTAAATATAGCTACAAGAGCAACTACTTCTTTTGTGTTTACCATAGCTACTGGATCTATCATCATTGATACAAGTACAATTCCGAAATAAATTGCAGCAATTATTATTATCCCCAAAGGAATTGCTTTTGGCAAAGTCTTTTCTGGTTGTTCCATATCTTCTGAACCAGACGCCACACTTTCAAAACCAGTAAAAGCATAAAATGCTGCAATTACAGCCATTACTATACTTTCCAAACTCATATTACTTGTCACATCGGCTGTAATTGTTTCTACTTGTGAGAAATTGTTTTGTCCTGTCATTATAACTACCACTAATCCTGCTACAATCGCAGTGACTAAAGCCAAAAGTTTACCAATAGTAGAAATATTACTAACTAATTCTAAAACCCTTGTACCACAAACATTGATTACAAATAAAATTGTCATCAAAATTATGAATCCTATGGTAATGTAATTAAAATTAGTATTATCTGCTCCAAATATATTAAGTACAGTTTTGACTACACCTGTTGCCATAACTCCCCAGGCTATTGCAGCGGAAAAGAATCTTGTAATACCTATATACAATCCCCAATTATCTCCAAAAGCAGCCTTAGTGTAAGCATAAGATGCCCCTCCCTTTGACACGTATTTTGCAGAAGATGCAAAAGTAATCGCCAAAAAAGCTGCAAAAACAGCCGCTGCTAAGTAAATGAAAGGCGCGTATTTTCCCGACATTTGAACTACAGATCCAGGTGACAGGAATATCCCTGAACCGATTATAGAATTTATAGTCAATAAAACAATTGACCAAAATCCCAATTTCTTTGTTGCATTATTCATTTTTTTACTCCTTTAATAAGTATTTTTTATTAATTCACTGAATAAAAGATTCATCTTTTCTTCAGACGAATGAAGCATTTCCGGATGCCATTGAACACCAAGCATATATTTATAGTTAGGATTTTCAATCGCCTCCACTACACCATCTTTGCTAACTGCCGACTTAATAAATCCATCTGCCACCTTATCTATGATTTGATGGTGAAAAGAATTTACCATAATAATGTCTTCGTTGAAAATCTCTTTTAACTTAGTATTATCAATTAATTCAACACTGTGAGTTGTCAAATATGGAAAATTCACTTGATTATGTTTTATAAACGTATCTTCTTTTAACCCAACATCTTGATGCAAACTACCACCATAGTAAACATTCAAAATTTGAAAACCTCTGCAAATTCCCAAAATCGGAATGTTCTTTTCAATCGCAAATTTTACCAAATTAAAATCAAACACATCTCTTTCTGGCAAAATACCTCCTAAATTCTTGTGTGGTTCTTGATTATAAAACCTTGGAGTAACGTCATGTCCTCCACTTAAAATCAATCCATCAACATTTTGGATTTGTTCTTTTATAACTTCTTCACTGCTGTTCATAGGTATTATGTACGGAATTCCTCCATTTTTTATTACTGATTTTACATAATCCTCATTTACATAACTTCTCCTATAACCAGGAAAATTTCCAGACCCATCAATGATAATAGATCCTGAAATTCCTATAATTGGTTTACTCATAAAAATCTCCTTATTTTTGAATCATTGTGTTAAGCACAATAATGTCTGTTTCCTTCATACCTTCCTTGGCAACATAGCCAATACTTCTGATAGTTTCTTCGATATCGTCTTTTAATAATCCATCGCCAGCTTCGAAGTTTCTGTTATTTTTCGCCAAATAATATCCTGAAATTCCTGCATCTACAGCTGTTGCGATTTTTGCAGCACAGGATGGTTTCGCACCGTCACAAATCATACCCGATGCAATCATCAAAGCATTTCCTGTTGTTTTTTCAATCAAATCCAAATCCTTAGTTTCCATGTAGCAAATTCCAGCTCCTGCTGCAACTCCTGCGGATGTAACTCCACAAAATGCTGAAAGTCTTCCTATAAATCTTTTGATGTGAAGTGCTGTCAAGTTCGTAATCAAAAGTCCACGGTATAATGTTTCTCTGTCGTAATTTTTTTCATTCGCAAATACAACAAGTGGCATCGTGCAAGTTATGCCTTGGTTTCCACTTCCTGCATTTATAACAACTGGTAGTGAACAGCCACTCATACGTGCATCTGATCCTGCTGCAGCTCTTGCCTTAGCTTTTGTTCTGATAGATTCATCTTCGTCTATCAAAATCTTGCCCATTGCAACTCCCCATTTTCCAGTCAATCCTTCATCGGAAATATCAGAATTTAAAGTAATTTGTTTTTCCAACAAATCCTTAACCTCATCTAAGTTAACATTGTTTGCGTATTCAAAAATATCCTTTACTGAAAGTTCGTCGTAATTTTCGTATTCTGGTGTGTGAGTGTAGCAATTATCAATATGTATTACTTCGTCGTTTTTAGTAACCTTCACGATATTTGTGTGTTTGTTTTTGATTTCAACATCCACAGTATTTCCATTGTCGTCCTCTGCTACGATTTCTATGTCTAAGTTTTCCACGCCTTCTTTTAAGCTAACAGTGATAATGTCCTTTGCCATCAAATCCTTCGCAGCTTTGATGTCATCTTCTGTAACCTTTGACAAAACCTCAAGCCCAAGACAAGAATCACCCGCAACAGTTCCAATAGCAGTCGCAGCTTCCACGCCCTTCATACCGTTAGTGTTTGGAACAGTAACGCCCTTAACGTTTTTGATAATGTTTCCTGAACACATAACCTCAATTTTACATGGAATTACCCCCAAAACTTCCCTAGCCTTAGCCGCTGCCAACGCAATAGAAATCGGTTCAGTACATCCCAACGCCATAATTAATTCAGATTTTAATAATTCAGTGTAATTCTTCATTTGTACCTCTTAATTTTTCACGATATTTTTTATTGTCTATTTATTAACTATATATCCAACAAAAGTTTATCAATTAAAAAATAACTATAAACATCATCGTAATAAGTGTTATAGTTATTTTTTTCTAATTATAGCATGGTGATTATAATTTTGTAAATAGTTTTTTTGATTTATTTAATATTTATTAAATATATTATGTTTTCTTTGTCTCTTTGTTAAATTTTTCATTGTATATTTCATAAATCTCTATAGATTGAATCGCCCACAATTTCATCTATACAACCTATGTTACAAATATTCCAAAATAACCTTCCATTCTTTTTCCAAATCATCCAACCTGTATCTAGCATTTGCAGGTGATGTCGAAGGAAGCTTCGTAGGCTCCACCCCCAAATTCTTTTTGTGATATCTCTCAAAACACTTAAAAGAAGCAGTCCCATTGCAAAAAACATGATTAATATTCGCTGAGTCCACAATCCCCTTCAAATCAGAAGGCACCACATTTTTGATACTAGAATCTGATGAACCAATAATATCGCACTGATAAATCGAATCGTACACAGCAATATTATGCTCCAACAAAAATCTCTTCCTCTCCTCAATACTCACATCCAAATCCACATCGAAAAGCCTCTCCATCAACTTCCAAAACCTGTTTTGTGGATGACCATAAAAAAACCCGTACTCCCTAGTCTTCACAGATGGAAAAGAACCCAAAATCAAAATCTTCGAATCCTCATCGTAAAGAGGAGACAACGGATGAACAATCGTCTCATAATTTCCCTTCATAAAATCCCCCTATCAACCTAGATTATATCATAACAACACAAAGCGCCTCCGTAACCGTTGAGATGAAACCTTTGTTGTGGTTATGTGGATTGGTGGTTTTGTGGCGTTGTGAAATAAAGTAGATTATTAGATTTGATAAGGATGCATTGAAACAAAGTAGATTACCAAGTTTGCTAAGAATATCATACGGAGAAAATAAGTATAAATTCAAGCGAAATGAAACGTTAAAAAATCGCAATGTTTGAGCGTCAGCGAGTTTGCGATTTTAGTTTCATGAGCGATGAATTTATCAATTTTTGTAGACAGATGAGTGGTTTACGAGTTTTTGTGTTCCTTGTCCCTGTATAAAGTAGATGTCCAGCGAATTATTACGTGTGCATTGAAACAAAAGTAGATTACCAAGTTTGCTAAGAATATCATATGGAGAAAATTTAGCTGATTTCAAATCGAAAAAATCCGTCCAAAATTTGACCGCGTAAGCGAAGCGTGCTTCAAATTTTAGGATTTTGAGATTTAGAAATCACAAATTTGCGTAGTCTAGATATTCGTTCGTATCGGTGTCTATTTTCGTATTTTTTGAAACTACCGTCAGCAATTCTCTTGCTATGAAACTATTCCTCATTTCCCCGCATTAAAAAAAGAGGTGCCCTCGCACCCCTCGTTATCTACTCAAAATCATATCGAATTTTTGTTTCAACTCTTGTGTTGATGCTGCGACATCTCCCGTCGAAAAAACCGCCGATGTCAATGACACAGAATCCACATTACAGTCGAAAATCATCCTAATATTGTTCTTGTTAATGCCACCAATCGCAGTGATTGGAATGTGAATCTTCTCGGAAATCTCCTTCAACGTGTCGATTGTAACCCTCACGAAATCATCTCCAGTGAACGTCGGAAAAATCGCCCCCACACCAATGTAATCAGCGCCAGACTCTTGTGCCTCCAACGCTTGTTCCAACGTGTGACAACTAATCCCAATAATCTTATTGTCACCAAGAATCTCCCTAGCATACTTAATCGGCATATCCTTTTGTCCCAAATGCACCCCGTCGACATCGCACGCCTTAGCAATATCAACCCTGTCATTCACAATCAAAAGTTTGCCCATGCTTTGAGTAATCTCTTTTATCCTAAAAGCCTCGCGCATAATGCTTCTCGTGTCCATGTTTTTTTCTCTAAGTCGCACAGAATCTGCACCATTTTTCAGCGCAATCTCAATAGTCTCTGATAAATCCCTTCCCTTGAGAGTTTGTTTATTCGTGACCAAGTTCAAACCTAAGTTAAATTCCTTATTCATTTTCCAACTCTCCTTCAAAAAATTTGTAGAAATGATTTGTCGGCCCATTTCCCTTGCCAATATGCAAATCATGCTTAATAGCATTAGTAATGTAATCCTTACTGAATTTCACAGCATCATCTATCGATTTTCCAAGCGCCAAATTACTAGCGATCGCACTTGAAAGCGTACAACCAGTCCCATGAGTGTTCTTCGTGTCAATCTTCTCAGTCACAAATTCGTGAAAATTCTCGCCATCATACAAAATATCAATCGCATCTCCCACATGATGACCGCCCTTCACAAGAACGTATTTCGCCCCCATGTTACGAATAATCACAGCTGCCTTTTTCATATCGTCCACACCGTCGATTTTCATTCCACTAATTCTCTCTGCCTCTGGAATGTTCGGAGTTATGCAAGTGCACAAAGGAATTAAATCCTCAATCAACAAATCAATCGCATCTTCTTGCATCAAACAAGCACCGTGTTTTGCATACATCACAGGATCCAACACCACATTTTCTGGTTTGTACTCCAATAATTTGTCCCTAACACAACTCATAATCCTCTTGTTCGATAACATTCCAATCTTCACGGCGTCAGTTCCCATATCATTATAAATACAATCAATCTGATCCTTTATAATCGTATCGGGCAAATCCTCAATCGACACCACCTCAAAAGTATTCTCAGCAACAACCGAAACAATAACGCTCATCGCATACACCCCGTGCGCCGACATAGTCTTGATATCCGCTTGAATTCCCGCTCCGCCTGAACAATCAGAACCTGCAATCGTAAGAACTTTCTTCATAATTCCTCCTAATAATTTGCTGCAAATTAAATTATATACCTATAATCATTTTACTTCAACTAATCCCTGTTGTAGAGTTTCACAATCAAAGAAATTTTACATTCAAGCTCATCCGTAAGCCAATCTTTTTTCATTCTCCACGTCCAATTACCCAACGTATTCGGCGTATTCGTCCTGTAATCATCATCCAAATCCAAGAAATCCTGCATCTGACACATACACAAATCGGCCCTCGTCATGTAAGCAACCTTTATCAAAGCCTCTTGCACATCATCTGAATTAACATAATTTTTAATGTATTCAAGTTCATCAGAACCTCTGCTATTTACAAATCCCCTCAACGTTTGATTGTCGTGAGTTCCAGTGTAATACACACAATCTTTTCCCACATTGTGTGGCAAATAATCCGATTCTTCATTCAAATCAAACGCAAACTGCATCACCTTCATACCCTTGAAGGAAAACCTATCACGCAGATTTATAACATCATCAGTAATCAAACCCAAATCCTCGGCAACAATCCTGTCAATCAAGTTCTCTTTTTTCAAAATCCCAAAAAACTCCTCGCCCTTTGCCTTAATCCAGTGTCCGTTTTCAGCAGTGTTTTCCGATGCATCAATCGCCCAAAAAGCTTCAAATCCTCTAAAATGATCCAGACGAAGCACATCGTACATTTTCAGATTATGCTTCAACCTTTTCAACCACCATTCAAAACCAGTTTTCTCACAATAATCCCAATCATACACGGGATTTCCCCAATATTGCCCAGTTTCAGAAAATCTGTCCGGAGGGACACCTGCAACAAGCTTCGGTGACAAATCTTCGTTCATCACAAACATATCGGGATTTTGCCACATATCGCTGCTTTCCTTCGACACATAAATCGGTAAATCGCCAAATATTTTTATCCCCAAATCATTCGCGTAATTTTTCAATTCAAAATACTGCTTGTAAAACAAAGCCTGAACGAATACATTGTATTCAATCTCAGAAGCTAACAATTTTTCGTAATAATCGACGCTTTTCTTCTTTCGGTATTTTATATCATCTGGAAATTCCAACCAAGATTTGCCATTAAAATACTTTTTCAAAGCCTGAAACAAACAAAACCCACGAACAAGTTCACGCTCACTAAAATTTTCTGTGTCGATTATATTCAAATCCTTGTTGTTCTCAAAAGCCTTTCGTAAAATCTGATCCTTTGCTTTTGCCACATAATCGTAATCCACAAAATCATCTTCGAATTTGTAGCCACGAACATCTCTTTCCGTCAGCAAACCATCCTCAATCAACTTGTCGATGTCGATGTACATGTAGTTTCCAGCAAAAGTTGATGGCGACAAATACGGACTGTTGCCATCAGAACTAATCGGAACAAGTGGCAATATTTGCCAGTAAGTTTGCTTTGATTTCTTCAAAAACCTCACAAACTCATACGCACTCTCACCAAAACTTCCTATTCCATATTTTGAACTTAAACTGAACACAGGACACAAAATCCCTGCTTTTCTATTACCACTCATATTAGCCCTTCTTGTTTTGTTCACGATACATTCTCGTGTAAATCTTGCCATTCGCCAACAATTCTTCGTGCGTTCCTTTTTCTACAATAACACCCTTGTCCAACACGTAAATGCAATCCACGTTTTTAATCGTAGACAATCTGTGCGCAATTATAAATGTAGTCCTGTTTTGTTTAAGCTTGTCAATCGCATACTGAATCACAGCTTCCGTTTGCGTATCGATGTTTGCCGTCGCCTCGTCCAAAATCAAAATCTTCGGATTGGTGATGTAACTTCTCGCAAATGCAATAAGTTGTTTTTCACCTGCTGAGAAACTTGCCCCGTTGTCCTTAACTTCCTCGTCAAGACCATTTCTGAAATCTATCAACCTGTCCGCACCGATATCCCTCAACGCATTCTCGACTTCTTCATCTGTAAAATCCTTGTCAAGCCTGATGTTACTCCTAACATCTCCCATAAAAAGCACCGGATCTTGTGGCACTAACGAAATATTCTTCCTTATAGAATCCACGCTGTAATCGTTGAAGTTCTTTCCGTCGATTTTGATTACACCTTTTTGCGGCTTATAAAATCCTAAAAGCAAATTGATTATCGTAGTCTTGCCACTTCCAGTAAATCCTACGAATGCAACACTTTCTCCGCTTTTTATATCAAGCGACAAATCTTTAAGCACAGGTTCGTTTTCAATATACGAAAAATCCACATTTTCAAACTTAACATCGCCCTTGATATCGCCGATTTCTCGTTCCGGAAACTCCTCGACCTCAGTGTCCAACAATTCAAACACATGCTCTGCTGCACTGAACGATTGCTCCAATGAGCCCATTCTTTCCACGCAGTTACTGATGTACAAGAAAGTCCTCGAAGTGTATTCCATCGTCAAATACATGCTCCCCAATTTTACATCAGTATTTCCAGTCAAAACATTGTACGCGTAAATTCCAAGTATCGTAATCGTCGCAAAGTTTCTGAGAAGTTGCGATACATTATAGCTCATTGTACCGTAAGCCCTCGTAACCATATATCCGTAATCATACACGTTTTTCGCAGAAGTTTCATAATCCTTGCTGAAATCCTCTTCCAAATTATACGCCTTGATTATCTCAATATTGTTTATTGTTTCGTTGATTTTCGCATTCTCTTCGCTAATGTATTTTCTCATATTTGTAAATGCAAAGCGTGATTTTTGCAAAAATTTCTTAAAAATATAGAACATAATTGGGAAAAATAGGCACACAATAATCCCGATTTTCGTGTCAGTTATAAGCACCATCGCAATCATAAAAATACTCACGATTACGCTTACCATAAGCTGTGCCAACACCATTTGGTAGAAACTCTTCACAGTTTTCGTGTCGTTTGTAATCCTGCTGACAACTTTTCCCGCCGGTAAATTATCGTAAAATGATATCGGCATTTTTTGAATGTGATCGTACACATCCATCTGCATTCTTCGTGCGATTTTGTTCGCAGTTTTCTCCAAATACACCGTAGAATTGTATTTCCACAGTGAATCCACGAAGAAAACCACCGCATACAAGCACAACACCAACGCTAATTTTCTAATATTGTATACAAGTTTTTCTCCTGTAAGTAAATTGTTGATGATATACGCCAATATAATCGGCCCGATAATCTCGAACACAGTCATCAACACCGTAAACATCATCCCTATCGTCAAGTTTTTCTTCTCGTTTAGGGAGTATTTTATTATTCTATTCGTCACACTCTTTCTCATAAGCACTCTCCACTGTCTGTCTCAAATATTGCTCCTTGTACCAACCATCTTGTTTCATCAAAGAGTCGTGATTACCTCTTTCCACTATTCTGCCGTTTTCAAGAACGATAATCTCATCAGCATCCTTCACCTGGCTAATTCTGTGAGTTGCGATGATATTCGTCTTGCCGGAGCGAATTTTTCTGAAATTATCCAAAATATTCTTCTCCGTTGTTCCATCCACAGCACTCATGCAGTCATCCATAATCAAAATATCCGGATTCTTTATCAAAGCTCTCGACAACGCAATCCTTTGTTTTTGACCGCCCGACAAACTAATCCCCTTTTCTCCACACAACGTATCCGTTCCATTCACAAGCTTATCCAAATCCTTCTCAAAATCGCTCATTCGTATAGCTTCCATCAATTCTTTATCCGTTGCATCCTTGTTTGTAAGCTTGATATTTTCGCCAATAGTCTTCGAAAAAATCATATGGTTTTGTGGAACATATCCCATTTTTTCTCTGACTGATTCGATAGTATAATCGGTCAAGTTTTTGTCATTCAGAAGTATTTCTCCATCTTCTACATCGTAAAATCTAAGAAATTGCTTCAACAAAGTAGTCTTGCCGCTTCCAGTTTTTCCCAAAACTCCCAAAGTTTTTCCAGGTGTAATTAAGAAATTGATATCACTCAGAACATTCTCCTTCGAACTCGGATACTTAAACGACAAATTCCTAAACTCAATCGTAGGATTTTCCTTCAAATCAACAGCATCAGGTTTATTCACAATGTCTTCCTTGTAATCCCACACCTCTTGAATTCTGTCCATACTCGCATCGGCTTGCTTCTTCACGCTGATGAAATCGCCCATGCCAATCATCGGCCAAATCAACAAATTCAAATAAAACATAAAACTCATCAGTCTTCCCACTGTAATGTTTCCTGTTCGTATCAAATAAGTTCCGTAAGAAATCGCCAACACATACGTCATAACCTCAATAGGCTTTTGGATTGGGCCATACCATGCGATTAACTTTGCAGTCGCCATGTTTTTTTCGTACAAATCATCCGCTCTATCTTGGAACTTCTTTCTTTGAAAATCCTTCAAATTATTCGCACGAACCACACGCACACCACTTACAGTTTCCAAAGTCTGATCATTCATCTTATCAAACGATTTTTGCGACTCATCAAAAGTCGTATTCAATTTGTTGCCGATTTTGTTGCTCACCACAACCAAAATCGGAAGTGGAAGCACACTTAACAAAGTCAACCTGAAATCCGTCGTCACAATCATCACGATAACTATTAAAATAGGATAAAAAGTCGAATCGAATAAACTCATCAGACCGTATCCCGCAAAATCTCCCAAAGCGTACGGATCATTTGTAGCCTTCCCCATCAAAGACCCAGTGGAATTCTTCTCAAAAAACTCCGGCGATTGCTTCAGATATTTGTCGTACAACCTAGTCGTCACCAAATACCTAATCGTGTCATCGCCCCTAAACACATTCAAATTCCACACAACGCTAACCACATAACACAACACACTTGCAACCAAGCAAATTCCCAAATTAATCTTCAAATTTTCAGCTGTCACATTCTTGTTGAAAATATTGTCCGCCACATTACCAATCATGTACGGCAAAACCAACTTGAAAGCATAATCAAAAATAAGTGCGATAATTGCGATTATGTAGCTTTTCTTGTAGTAATTAATAAACCACTTATACCTTTTTAACATACTTACTCCTTTACTTTTGCAATAAAAAATAGGGCTCATAAAGAGCCCTATTAGCAAATTCTATTTTTGCAATAATTTAATGATGTGTTCTCTGAAATCTTCTCCGTCCATAGTAACAGCACCTGTGCCACCAAAAATATCCACAGATACCTTGAAGAAGTTCACAACTAATTTGTCTCCCAAATCATAGTGTTCTTCAATATGACCTGGAACGAAAATCAATTCCTTCTTGTCTGTTTCAACATCATCAAGGTTCAAATGTTTGATAGGGTCAACCATGGCTTCAACCACACCCATATCTTCCATCATCCACATGTTGTTGTTCCAGAATCTTTTTTCTTCAGGACTTCCACCATTCAAAAGCTCTTTGTTTGTAATAGATGATAAAACTCTTCTAACAGCTTCCTCATCAAATTTGTCATTGTATATTAATTTCATTTCGTCTCTATTAGCCACATCAATGATAAAAGATTCTGCAACCTTTTGACCTTCTGACGCTGATTGCCAGAAATATAGCATCATTTCAACTACTTCATTATTAATTTTAATGCTCATTATTCAGACCTCCTTCTCTCTAAAAATTCTCTATATTAAATATTATACAACTAACGAAAATTTTTTTCTACATAATTTTCAAAATTTCAACATATTTTCCAATAATTCTACAAATTTTCTTTTTTCAAATCCGCATACACCTTCATCGCATCATCATATCCAAGCTTCAGCCCGTATCGCATCTTTTCCTTTTCAAACTCCAAAATTTTTGGGAAGTCTCTGTCCCACGTTTTAATAATCGTGTATTTTGGATTTTTCTTCAACTTATTCGTCAACAAATACGGCTTCAACGACACAATAACAACCTCATCGCACACATCATCAATCATCTTGTACGGATTATTCTCCATATATCCGCCGTCAATCAACCTCTTGCCGTCCAATTTTTCTTGCTTAAACACCAATAAATTGGAACTCGCACGCAAATAATCTCGCAAGTGACCTTGTGGAATATCCTCAATAAACAAATTCAAAACCTTCCTTTGTTCCACATCCACAGTATTAAGCCCGAACTTCATCTTAGATTCACGAACTCTTTTCTCATCAATATATTTACTCAACAACTCATTCAAAGGCTCCACCCCGAAACCCTTGTTATCAAAAAAATCCTTCGCCAAGCCTAGCTTATCCCTTGCATTTTCCAAGCAAAGCCTCTCTTTCATAATAGAATTGACATCATTGTCCTTTACGCTAATCACATCATCGTAAGTCAAATTCTCCCACAATTTATACGCAATCTCCCAATCTCCCTGGCAAATCATAGCCGCATTGATAGCTCCAATCGAAGTTCCCACGACATAATCAAAGTCAATTCCCATTTCCACCAACGCCTTGTAAGCGCCAATCTGATAGCAGCCCCTCGCTCCGCCGCCTTCCAACACTAAACCTCTCATAAAAACCCCCTTCTTAATATGATTATATCATCAACCACACCCACAATGTGTGATATAATTTTTCGTGAAAGGAAAACAAATGTACACACTACTACTAATATCTGCGATACTTCTAATAATCGCAGCCACAGACAACTTCATAAGTATGTTCACAGCAACAAGCATCGTTTTGTTCGTAATTAGTGCCATCGGACTAATATTTGCGCCACGTTCAAATATTATCTTGAACATAATCATAGCGATCAACCTTATCACAAATTTATTTATCCTTGCGATAATATCATACAGACTCTACCAAAAAGCAAAAGTCAAAGCCAACATCGCACTTCACTTATCGGCAAGTTTATTATACATCGCAATGATAGCAATAAACCTGTTCAAAATATTTGACCTTTACAAATACATAATAGGAATGAATTTGTATCTGAGCTTAATTGTACTGTCACACCTACTTGGAAACCTCATAATCAAATACCGAAAAATCGCCACAGATTTTGACTACATCGTAGTCCTCGGAGGATCCATGAAAGGAATCGAACTCTCTGAGCTCATCAAACAAAGAATGCTCACATCATTTGCCTACTACAGAACCAATAAAAGCATTATGATATTTTCCGGCGGCAAATCCAACGGAGACATCGAAGAATCCGTAGCCATGAAAAACTTCGCCGTCCAAAACAACATCCAGGACACAGATATTTTATTGGAAAAACTTGCCATGAACACAATGCAAAATATAGAATACGTAAAAACACTCATACAACAGCAAGATGCAGAGTGCGACAGAAAAAAAGTCTGCGTCATCACCAACAACTTCCACGCATTCAGAACCAAACTCATCTGCAACAAAATGAAAGTCAATTGGACAGTAATACCCGCAGAATCTAACCTCAACTCCAAAATCAACACCTACCTAATAGAATTATTAGCCGCAGTCTACCTAGACATCGTACTTCACATCATAATGCTTCTCATAATCACCATAATAATAGGCATCTTAGTATAATCGTAGCTATATTGTAGACATTCTCCTGATTGGAAAATCGAAATAGTGGTATAATATATATAAAGAAATCGGAGGAGGATTTTATGAAAAACATTAAAAAATTTGGATTATTACTTGCATTAATCGCTTCAGTATCGCTATCAAGCTGCAGCAGCGAACAATCATTAAATAAACCAGATACAACAACATCGACAGCTGAAAACAACAAAAAAGACACAGCAGCTGACACACAAGAAAACAAAAAAGAAGACAAAGAAGAAAAAGAAGACAAAGAAGACAAAAAACCTGAAGAAACAACAGAACCTACAGAAAAAGACGAACCAAAAAAAGATAACCAACAAGAACTCACAGATGATGAAAAAGCAACAATAGATGAATTCGTAGAAAGATTAGAAAAATACGAAGTAGGAACAGCAGGAGCATCACTTAAAATGGACAGACTATTCACAGAAATAGTCAACAGATGCGAATTCCTAGAAACAAAACCAGAACAATCACAACAATACTTCATCAAAAAAGTCTCAGAAGTAAAAGACACAGAAAACTTCAAAATGGCAGTCAAAGCATTGAAAAATACAATGGACTACTACAAAGAAGACAAACAAGCATACATCAAACAACTAGAAGATAGCGGATCAGAATGGAATCCACAAATCAAACTCGAAACATTAGAAAATCTAGTAAACAAATTCTAATAGAATTAGGAAAGAAGCTGCAAAACAGCTTCTTTTTTTTCATTTTGTGGTATAATAAACTCACCAAAAGCCTTATAAGTTAAGGATACGGAAACCTATTTTTAGGTTATACCAAGGTGCACTAAATAGTGTGCCTAATTTTTTTGCCAACAAAATTTGCCAACATATCATAAATTCATACAAAGCAGAAAACCACAATTGCCCGAATATCTGGCTTACGAAAATAAATAAATCCTAAGCTCATAAACCTAAAATCTCAAGTGCGAGCTTCGCTCTGGCACCAGTGAGATTTCTTAACGGTTTATTTCGCTTGGATTTATACTTATTTTCTCCAGATGATATTCTACCGCAATTGTAGTAATCTGCTTTTTTTCTCATTTAGAAATATTTAAACCTATCGTAATTTTCAAATTCATAACCACAATTTTTAGGGTATTTCATGCATTCATTAAAAATACAGTTGTAGATAGAAAAACTAACGTAGGAAGCGAGTTTTTGCGAAGAATATCATTCGGAAGAAATTTTGCTGATTTCAAACCGAAGGGCTCCGGCTAAAATTTGACCGCTTGAGTGCGGAGCACGAGCTTCAAATTTTAGGAGACCAAGATTTAGAAATCACAAATTTCTGTAGACCAGATATTCGAGCAAACCTGCTCCTATGCAACACTTACCCTTGCTTTTCAATGCACCTCACGAATTTTTACACCAAGTCATGCGAAAAACAACAGTTTGTCCGTAAATTCTTTTAGAATAAAAGGCTTTAACTAAGCGAGTCATCTGGAAAAAATTGTGAAAACTCAATCGCAGAAATCCGCCAAAATTTGACCGCGTAAGCGAAGCGTGCTTCAAATTTTAGGATTTCGAGATTAGAGGCTTTCCAATTTTTGGAAGCCAGACGAAGCGTGTTAAACCTTTTATTCTGGTATGAAACAGAGTAATTCTAGCAACAAACCCTGTCCCTGTCTACCTACACACGAACTCTCTGCTCCCAATCCAGCAACCATAACTTCTATCCTTACCTACCTAAGCACCAGCCCCATACAAACGAAAATTCATTCTAAAAAATCCGTCAAAATCAGGAAGCGTTGCAAAGCAAGCGGACTGATTTAGGATTTTGAGAGTTGAATTATCAACTTTCTCCCCCTAATCCCCCAGAGGTATGAGTCCTTTAGAATAAAAGGCTTTAACTAAGCGAGTCATCTGGAAAAAATTGTGAAAACTCAATCGCAGAAATCCGGCTAAAATTTGACCGCGTAAGCGAATCGTGCTTCAAATTTTAGGATTTCGAGATTAGAGTTTGCCAATTTTTGGAAGCTAGAGGAGTGAAGTTAAACCTTTTATTCTGGTATGAAACAACCTAATTCCTGCAATCATAACCTTGCCCCTGTCTATCTATTCACGAACTCTCTACTCTAACTCTAACAACATCCCATCTAAAACTCTCTAATACCTCACCTTACAAACTCATACCTCAACACACCCGCTTCTCCTGGCTCCAATTCCTCAACAACCTTCCCTTGGTAAAACACATAAGCGCCACCCTTTGCCCTGTCATCCTCATTCACAAACGAATTCACAAACAACACTGGCATCGGCACAAGCTGCGATTGTTTCTTGTAGTCCTCAAACTCATTCTTAAACCAGTCCTTCACCGAAAAATCGACAAACACAGGCCACAACAAAATATCAGAGTCAATCATAGAAATATAAGTATACAAATCCTCATCCCAGAAATCACCGCAAATCAACGTTGAGAAACTCACTCCATCCATCTTGTACAAATACAACTTATCGCCTTCCCTGTAATCGCTGCAAGCAGAAGGCTCCTTCCAACCAGGACTCATTCTCCTGTAATTGTTCAAAATCTCCCCACGTTTCGTCACAGTCATTTGCGAAGAATAAAACGCACCATGATCATTCTCAATATATCCGAACGAAATCGCAACCTCATTCTCCCTCGCAATCCTACGAATCTCCGCAATCTCATTCGAATTTTGCGTCACAGGAACACCCACATCATCCTTGTACACAAAACTCAAACACTCAAACCCTTGCAGAAAACTCTCACCAAACACACACAAGTCAGCTCCATTTTCAGCTTCCTCTCTCGCGTATTTCTCAATCTGCTTCATATTAAATACCTTATCATTCAAACGTTGCTCCACAGCACACAAACTAATCTTCATTACTCAAAAAACTCCCTTGCATAACTAAGCTCTCCACGAGTCTTGAAACCATCCTCGCATCTAGCCATGAAATAATCATCCTCCACATAAAAAGGACACAAAATCCCGTAGTCTCTCGCCCTCGTGAAACCAAACCTCCTGAACACATCAGGCTCTCCCATCACGCAGACAAATTTCACGCCACGACTCATAACATCATTCACAGCGTTTCCCACAAGCAAATCCACATTATCGTCACTCAAATGCTCATCGTTAATGTAGAAAATCGACAGCAATAACCCATCGAACTTCCTCACGCGGCATCTTGTAAACATCAAAAGTCCACAAATCGCGTCACCGTCTTCCAACACAAAAGTACAATCCTCACAGAAACTCTCTGAAGCGACAATGTCCTCAAACAATCTACAATCGCTCTTCTCCGAAAAACTGTACCTCATATTAGAATCTCTCAACAAATCACAACATCTGTCATAATCATCTGCATTATATAATCTATATCTCATAAATCCCTCTTTTTCATCATTCGTTACATCAATTATATCCTAATTCACACACTTTTGCCATTTGTATCAATCGCATCACAAACATTTTCACAAACTCATAAAATAACCACAATTAAAGAATAAAATTTCATTAACATAAAAAAGGAGGAATTAATGCAACAAACTAATAAAAGATACACAATAGGCGAAGAAATCTTCAACTCCGTCACACATGGAGTAGGCGTACTAATAGCAATAGCGTTCATGGTATTGTTAATCATAAAATCACAAGGCAACCCTCCACTCATAATTGCAAACATAATCTACGGAGTAAGCCTAATGCTGATGTTCCTATTTTCCACGCTATATCACGCCATCACCAACACCAAAGCAAAAAAAGTCCTCAGATATTTTGACCACTCCGCAATATTCATCTGCATAGCTGGAACATTCACGCCAATAATAGTTAGAGTGTTACAAGGCGCACAAAGAGTAGGATTTCTTGTAGCCATTTGGCTTATAGCACTAGTAGGAATAATCCTCAAAATCACAATATTCAAGAAAAATCTCCAAGAAAAATACAAAAAGCAATCACTCATACTTTACGTAGTAATGGGATGGATGTCTGTATTACTTATGAAAAATGTCATCCAAATCTCTGGAATGCCTTCATTTATACTCATATTGTCGGGAGGAATACTCTATTCCATCGGAGTCTATTTCTACGCCAAAAAACGCAAATACTTCCATTCAATATGGCACATATTCATAATACTAGCATCAGTAGCACAGTTTTTCGGAATATATTTCGGATAAAATTTTCAGTTTAAACAAAAAGGGTAGCACAATAGAAAACCTATTGCACTACCCTTTATTTTATTTCCCATGCCTTCTAATATCCAACACGAATTTTCTAATATTCACAATAAGCACAATCCACGCTACGATTGTAAGCGCCAACAAAACATAATCAAGTGTTTTTGATGACGAATTGCTTTTCGCATTCAATTCCACCGCATTTTTCTTACTTGTAGCATCTGTCGTAGCCTTTTCAGAATTCTCATCAACCCTCACGCAGTTAATCAAAATCCTTCTAGTAAACGGAGGATACATCGGATCGCACGACAATATCGTCAGCATATCCTTGTCTTCCACAGGCTTCAACCTATCCCAATCTGATGGACTGATGTACTCTCTTCCAACAACCTTGTACGTCAACGTCTTCCCATGATGATGCACATACACCACATCATTAGAATACAATTGACCTACCTTCAATAGCATAATATCTCCGTACCAACCCCTGTGGCCCGCAAGCACACTACGCCTGCCCTTACCACCCACAGGAATCGAAGTACCGTCAAGTTGACCGACACCCTTCGCCAAATGATTGTAGCTCGCACCCAAATAGATAGGCTTCTTGAAATTAATCTTCGGAATCTCCAAATACCCGAAAATCCCATTCTCATCAATCACCTTACTACTCTCAAGCTCAATATCTTCCGAATTAAACGGATCCACAAGACCCGTCTCATCCACATTCACATTCGAATTGTATTTGTCGATTCTTTCGGAAAGCTCAGTCGACATCTCACCTTGTGCCCTCAAAAAATCATCCATCTTTTTATCTTGCGAGAAAATCTTGTACGACAAATTGCTCAGACAAAACGTCAATAACCCAATCCCCACAAACAAAATCACATATCCAAACTTCCTACTTGATCTCATTATTCTTCTTCCTTCTTCTTTGTCTAATGTAATACCACAACAAAATCGCGATAATAATCAGTGAAATAATCAAATAAATCTTGTACTTACCAGTCACTTGACTCACCAAATCCTTCTCCACAGCAGCAGGATTGTATTCAGTACGCTCAGCACGCACCAACAACCTGTGCGAATTAATCATATACGGAGTACAAGTCAACAACGTACAATAATCCTTGCCCTCCACAACCAAAACCTTGTCGAAATCGCTCGGTTCCACAACAAAAACGTCGATAACCTTGTACGCCAACACCTCTTTGATATTGTGAATGTAGAACACATCGCCCTTCTTCATCTTGTTCAAATCAGTAAACAGCTTCGCCGTAGGAAGCCCCCTGTGAGCAGTCAATACAGTGTGAGTCCCTTTGCCACCAACAGGAAGGGAAGTCCCCTCCAAGTGACCAACACCCTTTTGCAAAACCTCCTCACTCGTACCAGCGTAAATCGGCAAATCCTGATTAATCTTTGGAATCTCAACGTGGCCTATCTTTTCTTTTACCTCAAGCATCCTGGCATACTCGCTAATCGCATTCTTCTTTTCCTTCTCAGAATAAGGATCCGCAAGTTTACTAGGATCCAAAGTCTTGTTGTAAATCTGAGCGAGCCTAATCCTCCTGTCAATCTCCTTCTTGTCCATCTTCTTGGCATTCGTGTCAAAATCGTGCACCGCACTGTTAGCCTCAATCCTGTAGTACAACCTCGAAATCAAAGGATACATCGCCACAGCAAACCCCACCAAGAAAATCAACACATACTTCAAATTTTCCTTTAACTTAGACTTCTTCATGCTTATCCTCTACATCCAGTTCTTTCAATCTCTTCTTCGCCTTACGTTGACGATAAATCAAATACAACAAAATAGCGATAATAACCAAAGAAACATAGAACAAATACCTGTAAATATAACTTGCCTTGTTATCAGCAATCAACGCCTCATCCACAGCCGGAACATAAGGAACCCTGTGACCCCTAACCAAAAGCCTGTGCGAATTAATCATAATAGGAGTACAAGTAAGTAACGTACAATAATCATGCCCCTTCACAATCAGCAAATCATTGAAATTCGAAGGTTCCACAATCTTAATCTGATCCACCTGATAAGCAAGCGTTCCGAAAATATTGTGAACATAGAACTTATCGCCAATCTTCATCATCTTCAAATCAGTAAACAACTTCGCCGTAGGAAGCCCACTATGAGCAGTCAGCACTGCATGAGTATTGTTCCCCCCAATAGGAAGAGAAGTCCCCTCTAAGTGACCAATCCCAATCTGCAACACATCCTCGCTCGTACCAGCATACATCGGCAAATCCTGATTAATCTTCGGAATCTCCACGTGGCCCATCTTTTCCTTCACCTCAAGCATTCTCGCATAAGCCTTCCTGCCCTCTTCTTGGTTCTTCTTATCATAAGGATCCTTGCTCACCACATTATTCAACGAATCATTGTAGCCCTTTGCAAGTGCCAACCTCTTATCCAATTCCTCCTTCGACAAACCCTTCACAGCCTTGTCGAACTCCTTCACTTGATTAGTGGAATCCACCCTATAATACAACCTAGAAATCACAGGATACATCATCACACCAAATCCCAACAAAAATATTAAAATAAACACAAAATTATGCTTAATCTTCTTCCACATTGCAATTACCTTTCTCAAATACCGGTTTCTAAGTCAATTATACCTTAAAAAAATAAAATCGAAAAATATTTGATACCGAACATAACCAAACCCTCACACCAATAACACATCTCACAAAATTGTAGACCACCTAGCATGAGGGTTTATTTTTACATATTCTCAAATCTATTTTTCGAATTACTTAATATTTTTTCCTATTAACTTATCGTCCTTCGCAATTATCCACTTACCAATAAAGAACATAATCGCACCGCCAATCATACTCATGAAAAACCTAATGTCCCCAGTCTTTGGAATCTTACCACCGCGTGTAATATCTCCGCCTGGAGTTCTTGTAATAGTATCACTCTTGTTAGTAATGAAAGCAATGGAAATAGTCTTATTATCGGCTTGTTTTTTGATTTCAAATTCCACAGGATCACTCAACAAAATGAAACCTTGTGGAGCTTTTATCTCAACCAAGTAATACTTACCATAATCCATATCTTCAACAGCAAACTTACCATTGTCAGCACTTGTCACGATATAATCCTTGCCGTCCTTCTTCACTGGCTCAAACTTTCCGTCTTTGTTCTTAGTCATAACCTTGAACATCGCACCACCCAAAGGCTTCTTCGCTTCATCAGTCTTCATGAAATCATGTCTGCCCTTGTCAGTAGAAGTCTTACTATTCACAACCCTAAGTTCCACAGACTTATCAGAAATAGTAAACTTAGTGTCCACATTCTTAATCACATAACCTGCTGGAGCTTCCACCTCTCTGAAAATATAATCGCCCTTTTTAATATCGTTGATTATAATCTCACCAGATTCGTTGGAAATATACAAGCCCTCATCAGATTTTTCCTCTTTCTTAGATTCTTCGCTGGACTTTTCTTCCTTTTTTTCATCCTTGGATTTTTCTTCATCTTTTTCAGACTTAGAATTTTCGTCCTTCGACTCATCTACGTTTTCTTCAGATTTTACCTTGGATCTGTTGTCATCTTTTGGAGATAGTTCAAGCTTGTCATCTTTTTTCAAAGTATCCTTGTTCTTCAACTCAACATACTCGCTACCACGTCTAACAAGTAACTTAAACTTCGCACCCTTCAAAGGATTGCCGCTCTCGTCCACCTTCACAAGTCTAACATTCGTAGAAGATTCCTTCGCATGAATAGTCACATTCTTGCTGTCATTCTCCACATCATCTGGAAGGTTAATCAAAGCAGGAACAATATCCTTGTCCCTTTTTATTCCAGAAGTATCCCTCATATAATATGCACCGGCACTCAACTTATCAAACACAATTTGATTGTCATTAAACGCCAATACAGTTGGATTGGAATACTTAGAATTCAACTCTTCAATAGATAACTTGTTAAGTTCATCAAGCTTACTTGATTTATTATCGTATGGCACTTGTTCATCAGACACCTTCCACAACGAAATATCTCCACGAGCCTCTCCTAGCTTCTTATCTACCTTCACAGTTATCGAATAATCACCCGCGGCAAATGAACTGCTAGTAAGAGTCATCGCCACCATTACCATAACCATTAATATCTTTTTTAAAATCTTCATATTATTACCTTCCATTTTTAGTTCTATATTAATATTGTTATATTCTTCTAAAAGTGCAAATATGTGATGTATTTGCACTTTTAGAAGAAGGAAAATTGCTTTTCCTCTCTTCTTTTAGTTATTATCTAGCTTCAGTTGCTTGTCTTTTTTTGATAGCGATAATAGCTGATGCCATTATTGCAAGACCAATTGCAGTGAAGATAATAGTACCAATACCACCTGTTTGTGGGATAGTTACTTTCTTATTGTCTATTCTTTGAGCTCCACCAACAGTTTTGTCACTTACTGGATCGTCTGATTCATAAGTTACTCCACCTGCAGTAGCGCTATAAGAACCCTTAGCAATTTTAAATTCATATCTTGCTTCATTTAGAGCATATCCTTTTGGAGCTTTTGTTTCTTGTAAATAATATGTTCCGTATGCAAGACCAGTTATTTCAAACTTACCTTGTCCATCAGAAACTAATTTTACTCTTTCAGCAGTTTTGTCAGTTGTTTCAACCCATTTGTATTGTTGTGCTGCTGCAACTACTGCATCATTGTATTTCTTTTGAGCTGTATTAATTGCAGTTTTAGCTTGTTTTCCTTTTTCGCCTTTTTGATCTTCAGCTGATAGATTATTATAAGCATCTATTGCTTTATCTAAAGCAGTTTTTGCATCTGTAACTGCTTTTTTAAGAGTTTCAGCTTCTTTTGTTGTAACATAAGCTAAAACTTTTCCTTTTGTTTGAGCATCATAAACTTCGAATTCTGCTCCAGTTAATCTTTCGCCAGTTGTTTGGTCTGCTTTGACAAACTTCTTACCACCAGTAGTTATTTCTGGGTTTGTTGGTACTAGAACATCTGGATTAATTTTATTAGTTACAGTAACTTTTCCATCAGCTTCTGATTTATAAGCTGCTTTGTATCCACGTACAACTTCTCTTACAGTGAATGTGTCGTTTGCTATTTTTTCATCAATATTAAATGTGTGGTTGAAGTCTAGACCTTTCTTAGTAACAGAGTCAACAACTTCGCCTTTACTGTTAATTAGGAAGTAAGTTACTTCAACACCTGTAGGTGCAGTAGTTCCACCTTTTCCATCATCCCAAGCTTTTGTAACTTCAATCTTGTTATCTGCAGGTGTTAAATTTGGTGTTGGATTTGGTTTACCTGGTGTGAATGAAACCTTGTTGTTTTCATAATTATCAACTACTGTTTTGTTATTTACAGTTGCAGAATATTGTAAACGAACCTTTACAGCTCCATTTTTAGCTTTTGCCAATATATCTGTCATTATAGCGCCATTTTCATCGAATGTTAAATCGAATCCATAGCTTCCTTGTTTATATGTTGCTCCTGCTACTGTAGCAGCATCTGTAAAGTTATATACTTTATCTTCTTGTCCTTCTTGAGAAACTGTTACTTTAAGGTCGTTATTAAATGTTAGTCCCTTAGACATAATATCTGACCAAGACATAGAAGTGTAGTTATAGTTTTGTGGAATTTCAGTTACGATGTCGTAAGGTGCCTTTGTACCTACTGAAAGTGCAACTTTAGCTTTTTCAGCATTGTAATTATTTATGTCTGCTTGCCATTTGTTAATTTGTTCTTCAGTATATCCGCTTGCAATAGCTTCTTTTTTAAATTGAGCAAATTCTGCATCTGTCATTTTACCAGTTTTTTCTTTTAAGAAGTTCTTGTCAATTTTTACATCATTTGTTTCAATGTTCTTTGGATAAATGTGAACAGGGTTAAGGTACTTAGTACCAGCTTTTGCGATTACATCTCCATTTTCATTTGTAACATCATATGCATTTGTTAGTGGAAGTGTTAATCCAAATGGTACTGCTACTTGTCCAGTTACTTTATCTGGTGCTTTACTTTCAACTACCCAATAGTATCCTTCACCAAGTGTAACTGTTGCTAAACCTTCAGCAGTTGTATCAGCTGTATGTCCATCTGTTAAACCTTCACCAGTTGCAATTGAAAGTTTGTTTTTTGCGATTGCGTTCAAAGTATTATCAACTTTGCTTGGAGTTAATTCAGTTTTTCCATTAGCAATTAAATCGTTCATTTGAGCTACTGTTTTAAAGCTACTTGCGTTAGCATTTAAAAGTTCAAGGATTTTTTCATTTTCTACATCATTTTTTCCATTGATTTTGTAGAATGTAAATTGAGCTCCTGCTAATGCTGTAACACCTGAACCTAAATTAGCATATTCTTTAGGATCAATTTTTCCACCAGTGTGATTCCATGGTGCACCAGCTTTGTAGCTTTTCTTAGTTGTCAACTTGTAAAGATTAACAGTAGTTTCTGTTGGTTTTGTATCTTGTAGTTGACCTTGTTCAACTTTTCCAGTTGGAACTGTCACTTCATCATTAGCAGCACTTGACAACAATGGGGTGAATACGCCAATCATCATCGCTAATGCCATGATTAGTGATAAAAATCTTTTTTTCATAATAAAACTCCTTTATATTTTTTTATAATCATTTGCTTTTCGCAAATTATTATCTTACCCTTGCCTTTTAGGCACTTTTTACTTTAGGCTTCGTCCAACATTTCCTTATATTGGTATTCTTAGACTTTACCTTTTCACGAACCTCTCAGTCCGCTTTCTATAATCAAGCCCTTTTTATTAGAACTTCGATTAGCTTGTTTACTATTATTCGTTCATCTTAAATAAACATCCGAACATCATTGAGACCCCAGGGACTTGGCATGTCGCCTCATCCCCTGTCTCTTTGTAGTCCCTTTACGGAGGGTACCTCATCTTTTGATTTAATTCAATCATGATAAAGCACTCTCTCTTCTCTTACGTCTGTACTTGTAGTACGCCGTTGCCATCATCACAGCCCCCACTACAAGGAAACCAATAATACCCATCGCACCTGTGTGAGGGAATGTCGCTTTGTGGTTTTCCACTTGGATAGGATCCTTGCTTACATAATCGATGTAAGTTCCCTTGCCTTCTGACATATTGTTGATGTCAAGCTTGTAACTTACTTTATCAATTGATTTACTAAATGCTCTTGAGTAAACTTCTGGATTCAATTCTACTGCTTTAGTCTTATCAGCTATCTTGCCAGTGATTTCTACTACCAATCCCTTTTCTGTAACTATGTTACTTATTGTTGGAACTGGTTGTGTATAATCATTGGTATTATACAAACTTGGAATACTGTATATAAGTGGATTTGTATCATATTGTTGATTTCTTGGATTAACTTCTTTAAAATCAGTATCCTTCAAATCAGCAACAGTTTTATCCTTTTCAAGAGTTGCAACTTTTATAGTTCTATACTTGTCACTTACATTCCAATTATTAACATCAAGTTGTAATAATGTGTCTTCTTTATCAAATGTCCATTTTGTGTGACCTGGATTTATAACAAGTCTTTGCTTGAATGTTCCCTTATCCTTATCCACTTCAAGGATTTCACTTGTTATCATGCCATTTGCACCCTTAGTCAGGCTTGCCTTTAGCGGGTCTTTTTCAAGAACTTGAACCTTACCATTTTCTAGCTTAAATTCTTTAATATAGCCTGGTAGTTTCAAGTAGCCTTTAGGAGTTGTGGTTTCTTTTAATGCGTAGTAGCCGTCTTTTGAAACAGCAATACTAAACTTGCCATTTTCATCTGACTTAGCCGTTACTACTTTTCCATCTAAAGTATAATCTTTATAGTTATCTGTTTCTTTTTCTTTATAAAGAACTTTAAATTCAGCTCCTGGTAAAATTTTACTATTATCATCTGCATCGACTTTTACAAACTCAATTTGTTTGTTGTTGACAACCTTGATTGCAATAGTGTCGCTTACTTCTTGATAGATTTCACTAGTTCCAGTTCCTTCTGCATTTGGAACAGTCACTTTCTTATAAATCTTACCAGATTCGTCTACCTTTAGGTATGCCACAGCTTCTTTTGGTTCAGCATATCCTTCTGGTGCTTCATTTTCAATTAATCTGTATAAGCCTTTTTCAAGATTATTATAAGAAATTCTACCGTCTTTATCAACTAATGTTGGGTTAGTCTTTGCAGTCCAAGTTGCACCAGGTTTTTCTATAGTTCCATCATTCTTTTCTAATGTGAACTTAGCACCTTTAGTTACCTTTCCTGTTTCATCTACTGCTGGTTTCAGAACTTCTCCATCTGTATTTACCTTTTCAAATACAACTTTGTTAGATGGGTTTGTTATTTTAAGTTCGAAGTTTGCTTGAGCAATACTTTCATTTTCAAATACATATACTCCATCCCATCTGTAGACTGTTGGATTTTCTGCCCATCGTTTATAACCATAATTATCTGTATAGTTATAACCATAGTATAGACCTGAATATCCTCTGTACTCTGTTAAATTCTTTGTATCAGCAATCTTACCAGTTACCTTTATAATAGATGCTCTGTTATTAGGATAAGAACCTATATTAGTTGTTGTAGTCTTATTTGCTTCTACAGTTTTAGGTTGTGTTATTCCTGAGCGCCATAAGTTTCTATCATTTTCATTGACACCAAAGGATGCTGGCATACTGTAATTTTTCCAATTATTATCAGTGTAATACAAATCGTAAGTTGTAATTTGTAAATTATTTACTGTTTGATTTGGTTTATATCTGAATGTCAAATCCAAGCTGTCATAATGACCTTCTCTATTAACATAGAAGTAATGAACAAATTCACCAGTTTCAGAATTGAAACTTACTATCTTAGATGCCATGTTGATGAAATTAGATCCATCGTTATCATATGCAATATCTACAATGTAATTTACATAGATATTTTTATGATGTTTTGTGTCATTTCCAATACTCATACCAACTTCTTGGTTGCCTGAGTTTCTAACCTTATATAGGTTAATGTGAGTTGCCATAACATTTTTGAAGTCTGTGATAGTGTATTGTTCTGCTGCTTTTGTGAATGTGTAGGTAATTGTTCCAGCTTGTCCATTGTAATCTGCCTTAGCAATTGTACCGATACCGTCAGCGAACAAGTCAAGATTTGTTGGCTCGTCTTCTCTTATTCCGTACAAGTCCATGTTGTCAGTAAGTTTTAGAGTGAAATAATCTCCTGCACTTATTTTAACGCCATCTTTAATTTTGTAGTCATTTGTGAATTGTAAACTTTCTCCAATGTGTGGTTGGATTTCTTCATTACCTGTATTTTCATCGCCTGCAGGTCTATCTACAATCATTTTTGATGATGTGAGTTCTATTAAGCTTGTAATATTTCTAGTTCTTGGACTTGCATCTTCTGCGTAAGGGTCAAGTCCCTTACCACCGACTGTGAAGTGCCATACTTGACCAGTGTTGATATAACCATTAGGTGATTCGACTTCTCTTAGTTCGTAGTTGCCTAGTGGAAGTCCTTCGAATTTTAGTGTTCCATTTTCGTCGACATATCCTTCATAAACTGCTCTTAGTTCGTAGTTGCCTAGTGGAAGTCCTTCGAATTTTAGTGTTCCATTTTCGTCGACATATCCTTCATAAACTGCATCGGCAACTGGTTTTCCATCCTTATCTGTCTTAGCACCTAATCTAGTTGCTCTGAACTTAGCTCCAGCTATTAATTCTCCAGATTCGTTTTTCTTACCTGGAATAGCATTGCCATTTTCGTCAACCTTTTTGATAGTAACAGAACCTTTACCTGGTTCTTCGTTTCTTACCTTACCAATATTCTTGGCAGTGGCGCTTGTTACGAAGTCGACAAGTTTTCCAGTTGAAGTTTCATCATTCTTTACATTAGGAATTAGGTAGTTTTTCTTGTTGTATTCAATAGTTACATATCCGTTGGCACTTTCTACGATTTTACCTGTATCTGGGTCAACTACTTTATGAGTTCCATCTGGTTGAACTTCTACTTGTAAACCAGATTCTTTGTCATAAGTCTTTCCATCTTTTGTGAATGTTTCACCCTTTGGATCAATTGTCTTTATTACAAATTCTAATAGAGTTCCGTCAAGTGCTCTGTATCCTTTAGGAGGAGCAACTTCTAGCAATCTATAAGTTCCTGGTTCAAGTCTTCTGAAACCAAAGTAACCGTTGAAAGCTGATGATACATAGGATTCATCCATATCATACCAGAAAGAACCTTCCTTCTTTTGAAGTTTAAATACAGCGCCTTCTAGTCTGTTTGTATTGTCATCGCCATCCATCTTGTGCTTAGAGAAAGTAATGTTATATACTTCTCTTTCGTTTGTGATTGACATACCTTCTTGTGGTACTGTTTCAGCTTTGTCTGAAGTGTATAGTGATGATATATCTAAGCTTGTATCTGCTTCTACTGCTGGTGTGCCTAGTGGTGGTACTATTTTAGCTCCGATATACTTATCGTCACCTAAATAAGCTTCCTTACTTAAAGCATTAGCGTATTTTTGTCCATTAAGTTTGCTATTTGCCCAAGCATCAGCTTTTGTTGTAGCAGCTTCTTCGCTATAACCGTTAGCTCTCAAATAATTGTAATATCCATTTCTAACAGAAATCATACCACCTTGATAAGATGCACCATGGAATGTTTTATATATTGGATTTCCATATGCATCAAATCCTGTGATTTGGTCTAAGTGTCTTGCACCATCGTAGAAATCAATGTGTAAGTCAATCTTACCTAAATCTTTATCTGGTATATCAGCTGCTGTTTTTTCATAAGGAGCTTTAAGCACTGGTTCTTTACTTGGAGTTTTGCCATCTTTTTCAGTGAAGTTATAGTTACCATCTATTGCCACTTCATTAGTAACTTTTCTATCAGTCAAGGAACCATCGTAGTATCCTTCAATGTCGATGTAGTATACACCTGGTTTAAGATTTAGCAAGTCTTCATCAAAGCCCCAATCAAATGGTCTCCATCTTGCTGTATTAACAGTGGTTACATTTGAATCTCTCAAGTCGTAGCTATTTAATACTTTATCAACATCCACATTTTCTGGTGGATTTGTTATTTGATAAGTTGACCTGTAGGCTGTCTTAACACCTTCTTTGATAGTTACTGGTGGCTTTCCAGCTCTATCAATTTCTTCTCTCTTGTGTTTTGGTGTGATTTGTACGTTTACTACCTTATCATAATCTCTTGTATCAATATAAACTCTTTGCACAAATGTCTTTGAGTCTGGGTCTATATTTTTAACTATAGATTTGTATTTGATTTTACCAGTTTGATTATCTGCTGCTACAGCCTTATTTGAAGATAAGAAAGATGTAGCTGTGTGTTCTGGTCCTTTTTGAATTATTACAAGAGAACCATTTTCTTCTTTTACTTGTAATTTCCAAGGAGCTGCTTGTTTCTTATATCCTACTGGTGATTTTGTTTCTTCAAGGATATAGTAGCCAGTATTTAATTTGACTATTTTGTCATCTTTATCCTTAAATACTACATTACCTTCTTTATCAGAAGTTGCTGTTAGGTCTGTAAATGTTCCATCTACTTTGGTAAAAGTGTTGTCAGTGTATTTCTTTAATGTGAACACTGCACCATCTAGTCCTTCGTTTACATTGTTTCTCTTGTGTACTTTAAGCTCAATACCAACTTGATTGTTGGTAATTTGTGCAGCTTGTCCAGCTGGGATTTCTTTTTCGCCTTCTTGTGGTCCTTGTGGTTCGGATTTCTTGAATGTTGCAGAAACTGTGGCGTCGCCTTTTGGCATAATGAACTTATATTGTCCATTACCATCTACTGTAATAGGCTGACCATTCATTGTTACGCTTTGAATTGCATAACCTTTATTTGGTATAACAGTTAGTGTAATTTCTGTGTCTGCTGGTGCAGAAGTTGGTTCAGCTGTAATCGTTCCACCTTCTTGTTGTGGTTTTTGAACTATTACATTAAAGTTTGTTGGAGCTTTGTCTTTCCAAAGAGCAGTTATTGTAGTATCAGCATTAACTGGTATTGAGTCTCCTGGATTTTTTCTTTCTCCATTTACTGACCATGCATCAAATTCTTTACCACTAGGTGCAGTAAATCCATTAGATGGTAATTGATAATTTGAACCGACATTAACTTTTTGTTCTGCCATTGTGCCAGAACCTTCTCCAGGACTGAATGAAACAGTCACTTGTTCTGGAGCTTTTACTTTAAAACTAGCTTCTACATTTACATTGTGGTTTGGCATTGCAAATGTGTATTGATTATTATTTACACTTTGAGTAACATCTTGTCCGTCAACTATTAAGCTTTGAAGTTCATATCCTTGATCTGGATTTACATTTACTATTACTTGTGTATCCTTTGCTATGTTTTCGCTTGGGTTTGCTGTAACTGTTCCATGTCCTTGTGATGTTGCTGATACACTGTAAGCTTCTCTATTAATAGCATCTGCACTTGTATAGGATTGTGCTCCCCAATACTTCTTCCAATTAGCTATAGCTCCAGATCTGTCATAGTAATAATTCATACCTAATCCTAGATTATCATCAGGTATATACCTAGAAATAACTTCTATTACAAATAAGTTATTTTTACTAAATCCAGGATTTCCTGATCCATTAAATCTTATCTTTAATTGTCCTGGGTTTTGAAGATCCTCAGACACAATACCTTGTAATTTCAAATCATTACCACGATTCAATATATTATCAACAGTTGATCCTTTCCCTACTGTGTATACTTTTACGCTGACATTTTGATTCGATAATTTACCACTTGGTTGTTTGTGAATATTAAGGTTAAAATCATTGTTTTTGTTATCATTTCCATTAATAAGGAAAATTTGCTTAAATTGTTTTGTATCCTTATTTATTTCTGTAATTTTAGTATGCACTCTTGTAGGATTATTAGGATTAGATCTTGTGTCAGGTTCTTCAGATCTTGCAGGATCAATAGTCTCCCAATCATTTCCAGCTCTCAACGCTGCTTCTACTATTTTTGGGCCAAATTCTAATCCTGTATCCACTCCGTGCAATGACGATGAGTTATTTGCCAGATACTGTCTTATTCTGTTGGATGATGAGCTAGAAGCCGCTTGTACTACTGATAAATCTACATTTGATTGTGTTCCAGCTTGTTGCTTTTTGTTGTCTTTGATGTAGACTTTACCTTCTGTTGTTATTCTAACGGTCCAGTCATTATTTGCTTTTTCATAACCTGGTGCTGGTTGAAATTCTTCTAACTTATATGTTCCAGCTTCCAATCCAGCGAAAGTTATCATACCGTCTGGTCCTGTTGTCATATATCTTTCATTTGGACTATCGTCTGGGCCAGTTAGTTTGAAGACTGCTCCTTGAATAACTTTAGTTTCATCGTCAGCCTTTACTTTTTTAAGTTTGAATTGGAATTTTTCTTTTTCATTGTTTACATCTAGGGAGCCTTCTGCTACATAAGAACCCTTTATATCTCCAGCAGCTGCTTTTGTAGGATCTCCTACTATAATGTCCCCAACATTTTCATAATAGTCTGCTTTCCAGTAGATGTTAGAATTATTAACCGTCCAGTCCATTCCTGTACCGACGCCACCATCATTATTTATATATGGAACTTTTACGTCAATTACTATTGGCTTTGATGTAGCTGGAAGTGTTAGATTTAATCTATCTGGTTCTCCGTATCTACCTGCTTCAGTTTTTGCAGTTTTCTTAACATCATCTGTTATATCCTTAGTCGTGTAGTTTGCAAGTCTTAAATCTGAGATAAGTCCAGTTACCGGTTTATCTAATTCAAATACTTTGTATTCTGCACTTCCATCATACCAAGTCATATTAGGATCTCTTGGACTTTCTCTGTGGATAGATGCTGTTGTTTTATCTGCAATTTTTCTTGCTTCTGGATTTATTACATATCTTTGGATAGCGTACTTTTCAGTTTTATTTATAGCAATAATTCTAGTACCCATGTATTGAGCAGTTTTGCTATTGCCAGTCCAACCTGTCCATCTGTTGTCGTAAGTTGACCATCCATCAGTATGTCTGTTCTTAACGTCAACCCAGTTTACATTATCTTCTGCTAGGAATGATTTAAGTTCAGTTGATTCTGTTGAGGCTACATAGTTATAAACTTTTGTCTTGCCATCTTTTACTTCAAGAACCCATTTCTTATCGATAGGCTTGTATCCTTGAGGTTGTTTTGTTTCCTTCAAGATATATTGCTTATTATCTTCTAGTGATTTTCCATCGGCAAACTTGAAGTCGACAATACCATTTTCATCAGATGTACCTGTTGCTACAACAGTTTGTTCATCTTTTTCGTAAATAGTAAATTCTGCACCTTTAAGAGCTTGTCCATTTCCATTTTTCTTATAAACTTGGAACTTTTCTCCAACTGGTTTATTAGTTACTGGTAATTTAATAGTTGTACCTTCTACAACTGATCCAGTTCCTGTGATACCAGTTTCTCTTATAAGGACGTTTCCAGTATCATAAACTGTAACACGCCATTTTTTAGTAGATTTTGTATATCCCTCTGGTGCTTTAGATTCTTCTAATGTGTAAGTTCCTGGTTCTATATCGGTAAAATCAACGATACCATCTGCATCACTTGATCTATAGATTACATTATCATCTGAATCAGTAAGTGAGAATGTTGCACCTTGAAGCTTCTTTGTCCTATTTGCTTCATCAAGTTTTTCGATTTTAAATTTACCAGGATTATAAGTTTTGTTAAATAGTTTAACTTTTTCTGTGTAGAATTTTGGTATTTCTTGTCCTGTTTCTGATCCTATAGCAAGGTTTGAATTACCTTTTTGATAGGAACCAGTGTGTCTTGATCCTTGAGAAAAGTAGTAAGCTGACCACAAGTTTTTAAATCTTTGCTCGTCAGTAACTTTAAAAGTTTGTACTATTACATATCCTTCATTTGAGTTTACATTTGGCACATCTATTTCTAGTGGATGCTTGTTGTGACCATAATCTAACAAGCCTTCTGTGTCTTTTAATAATGATGGGTCGTAAGTTATTCTGTGGTCACCAACTTGATCCCTAAATCCTTGATCAGGATCTACATTTGCATTCTTATATACCAAGTTGTAATTTCTTGGATCTTGGTCTGGTCTTATACCATAGGATAATGGCATTAATCTTTGCTTATTAGCAGGTGTATCTGTTACCTTATAAACTTCTAATTCTTTGAATCCAAAAGCTGGTAATCCATTCGCCTTGTAGTTTCCCAAACCCGGTTTAGGTTTATTCATTGACAACCAGTCAAATCTCAAAGTTCTCTTACCACTAGAAAGACCTGTTGGGTTGTAATAAGTCATGGCCTTAAGATAAGTGTCGCCATTTTTATCCTTGTAAATACCGTAAATATATTCACTTGATAATGGTCCACCTCCACCTTGAGAGTCGTACGTATAGTAATCAGTCTTGATATTTACTGGAAGTACCTTATCTTTAGTTTGAGTTGTTTGAATATTTGGATGTGTAACAGTAGGGTTACTTGTTCCTGTAGTGTTATCTGGATCAATAACTATTCTAAAATTATAACCAGGATTTTCATTTGATTGTGTTGCATAATACTTATCTGGAATGATACCAATAATTTCAAGAGAAGCATTTACAGAGTTACTGTCAATATTATCTGTAAATTGGTAAGTTAAAAGATTTGTCTCGTAGTTAAAGTATGGTTTTGCCAATACTTTACCTGTTGCATCTTTTAATTCAGGAATTTCATAGACATATCTTCTGAAGTCAAGGTTAGGGTCAAATTGAATCTTAAATAAGCCGCCTTTAGTAGCATTAGAAATTGAGAAAGAAGCCTTATATCTATAGGATTCAATACCATATGCTTCCCAAACTCCTTCTTTTCGTCCAAGACGTCCATCATTTGGTTGATTTTGTTTTTCTTGAAGGATTATAGATTGAGTTATGTCAGTTATTGTAGCTTTGCCGCCTTCTTGACCTGCTTCGATTTCTTCCAAGATATAATCCACACCGTTTTTAGGAGTTCCTGCTCCGTCTTTGAATCTTGCCTTGTAAGTTACCTTACCATCTTCTCCAACGTGAACATCAAAGATAACTTGTGACTTTTGATATCCTGAAGGAGCACTAATTTCTTCTATTATATAGTCGCCAGGACTTAATTCCCCAAAGCTTGCTTTACCATCTGTTCCTGATTTTGCATCAGAGATTATGTTGCCTTTAGAGTCTTTTAATCTAAATGTTGCATTTGCAAGAGGTGATTTGTCCGGACCAATTTTTGTAACTTCTACAGGAAGTTTTGGGAATGGTTCATTTGCTATATTAAGCATAACTCCACTTTCTGCTGAAGTTGATAGCCCAATTGATTTTTGAATTCTAGCTTCATCTTTTACTTTATTGTTGTCAGTTAACCAGTCGTAGGATACTGCTGTGGATTCTGAACCTGTGGCTTTTACTTTTACCAAGAAGCCCCAATCTCCATCTTGTCCACCAAATCTTACTGCAGGGAATTTTATTTGATAACCAGCTTTTCCTGTGTAGCCATCTGTTATATTATCTTTTCCTGTAATATCATTATCCCCACCAGCGTTTAATAAGTTAGCTCCTGTATATTGGTCTGCAGTTTGGTTATACATGTGGTTCTTAGCAGTGTTTCTGTTTCCTGGTCCTACATCAAGAACTTGTACTTCATTTATAGTTCCACCTAATACATTTAGGTTTAATCTAGTGTCCTTATTTGTATAACCATCATTTCCATTTGCTTCTGGTTTTAAATGAATATAAAATTCAATATTTCCGTTTTTGTCAATCTTACCATAGTGCAATGCGTTCATATAGGATGGATAAGATGGATAATATTGGTGATGGTCTAATTCTGTTTCGATTTTTCCACCTTGCATAGCAATGTTCTCGCCTGATACAGAAACTTTGCCGTCATTATCTATTGTGATTTGCTTAGCACTAGTGTCAAGCTTATATCCATTTGGAGCTTTATTTTCTATTAATGTGTAAGTTCCTGGGCTTACGTTTGAAAAACTTGCTCGACCATTGGCATCTGTAACTAGTTCTATAGTTTCCTTTGGACTTTGTAAAGTGAACTTAGCCCCTGCTAGTTTTTTCTTAGGGTCTTTGCTATCAAATTTTGAAACTGTAAAGTCAGCATCCTTTTCTTGTGTGGATTGTGACATTACGTTGTAGATATGATAAGCGCCATCTTCTTGTGCTAGGTAGTTGTATTTTTCTTTGTAGGAATATCTTGTACCACCAATTGTTGTGTATTCTGGAAGATTTTGAACTACTTTTTGATTTGTTTTGCTTTCTTCGATCCTTCCATCTGTGGTAGTCTTTATATCCCAATATTTTGCAGATGGGATTGTTACTTCTCTTTCATCTACGCCAGTTTCACCTTCAGAAACTTTAATTTCTGGAGAAATTACATTTCCCTTATCATCTTTAACTACAAATCCTTGAGCTGGCATTTTCTTTTTAGAATCTATTCCTGCCCAAGTTTGTTTGATTTTAACATCTTGGTATTTGTTGATGTTAACTCCGCCCATTGAATATCCAGCGTTGCTATCTGTAAGCTTTGTATCGTATTCGTAAACAGCTATTGTTCCTGGAACTTGGGCTTCACTTGGGTTACTTTCTTTTTCTGGGATAGTTTTATTAAGGTCGGTTTCTGCCTTCTTAATTACCATCTTACCTGTATTTTCATCTATTCCATAAACTGCCATCTTTGACGATGTTAAGTCTTGTGCACCTGTCAAATCTCTTGTTGCAAGTGGTAGACCATTGTTTGTGTCACCTGTTGATACTCCATCAGTAACTGTCCATTTTGCAGTATTTTCTGATGTGAATTCTCCCATGATGGTAGTTCTGTTGTTCATGCCAATACGCTTAGATGTTTTTTCTTTTACTTGTTCGTCAGTGTATCCCTTGTCAAATACTAATCTTACTGCACCTGATTTATTATTTCTATTCTTTAATAAAACAGAAAAGTCAATCATGTATTTTTGTTGTTTGTTAAATACTGGTGTTTGGAATTTTATAGTAACATCTTTTGTATGATCTTTTAATGTATAATTCTTAGATTCTCTAATACCTAGTTTACCTTCAATATCATTTGTTGTTATATCATCTTTGTTTATTGGTTTACCGTTAATAGTTATATTTTCGTATCTAGATAAACCAGAACCTTTAACTAAAGTTGCGTTAGAAATAAGCCCTAAGTCCAGCAAGTCTTTAGTAGATGAAAAACGAACTGTCCAGTCAATTGATTCTAGTTCTCCATCTTTTACTATTGGGGAACCTGAAACGTCCATGTGTACTTGATAATCTTCACCTTGATCTACAATTTCAAGCACATCTTTTGAACCAGGTTCTATGATTTGATTTACAATCTTTCCTTCATTATCAACTACTGTTTCTGGAAGGCTTACTGCTTTTGTAACGCCTACTCCTGTGATTGAATTTTTGATGGAGTGTGTTGTTGCATCTTTGTCTAAATCTTTGATTTTTTCTACATTGTAATCAACGTCTATTGCTAGAGGTATTTGTAGATCTTTTGTAATATCTTCAGCAATTGTATATGTTATTGTGTTTGTATCCTTATTATAAGAAGGATTTGCAATTGTCTTTCCGTTATTTACGATTGGTTTTAGTGTATTAGGATCTTTTACTGTAAGCCTATCGTCAAGTTTTATTGTAAAGGATTGACCTTCTTGGATAGGACCAGCTTTTGTAGATACATCAAAACGAGTAATGATAGTGTACTTTTTGTCTGCTAAGCTTTGACTTGATGCTCCTACTGGTGTAGTAGCAAACATTTGTGGATTGAAATTCTTGTCAGCATCTCTTTCGATAAGCGCTTTAATTGCATCTTTGTTATCTTCCATTAGCTTTGCTTGTTCTTCTTTTGTTAGGTGATATTTTGTTTCAAAGCTGGATAATAATGCTTGAACTTCTTTTAATCCATTTGCTTGTGTGCTTAGGATTGCTTTAAGTTCACGGTCTGCTTTTTGAAGATTTGTTAATCCGAAGAATTCTTTGATACCTTCTAATAATCCTTTTGTTTCTTTGCTGACTTCTTTTTTATCAGTTGTCTTTTTATTGTCTTCTTTATTATTAGCATCTTTATTGTCTTCTGATTTTTTGATGTCTTCTTTTTTGTCTTGTAATGCTTTGTCAAATTCTTCTGCTTTTTGTTTTCTTTCTTCTGGTGTGGCAGGTTCTTTTTTGACTTCTTCTGTTGTTTCCTTCTTCTTTATAATAGGTTCTTCTTCTTGGTTTTCTTCTGTGCCTTGTACTAGTCCAAGAAGTTTTTTGTTTTCAAGATCTTTTTTCGCTTTTTCTTCAGCGGCTTTTTTAGCTTCTGCTTCAGCTTGTTTTTTGGTAAGCTCTTCTTGTTTTGCTTTTGCTTCAGCTTCTGCTTTTTGTTTTGCTTCAGCTTCTGCTTTTAACTTTTCAGCTTCTGCTTTGGCTTTGGCGTCTGCTTCTTGTTTTGCCTTGGCTTCTTTCTCTGCCTTTGCTTTTTCTTCAGCTGTTTTTTGTTCTTGTGCTTTTTTGTCTTGTTCTGCTTTTTGTTTGTCAGCTTCTGCTTTTGCTTTGGCGTCTGCTTCTTCTTTTGCTTTTGCGTCAGCTTCTTTCTTTGCCTTTTCTTCGGCTTCTTTTTTAGCTTTTTCTTCAGCTTCTTTTTTTGCCTTGGCATCTGCCTCTGCTTTGGCTTTGGCGTCTGCTTTTGCTTTTTCTTCGGCAACTTCTTTTTTGTGTTCTATTGATGATGTAACTTCAGCTGGTAATTGTTCTGTTTGATATGTGCTATAAGTTTTATCATCTAATATAGCTGCAAATAAGTCTGCGTTTTGTTTTACTTCAAGTGGATTATTGTCATCCTTATTAAGAGCTATTGTTGTAAGTTTGCTGTCAACTGTTTTGTCAACTTTGAAGTCGAAGATGTAAGTGCGGTTGTGTTTGTCACCTTCTGGCACTTCGCCATCTTGTTGAAGTCTGCGTTCTTCTGCAAGTTGAAGTCTATGTTGTTCTGTTGATTTTAGATTTTCTGGAAGTTTGTTGAACAATCCTTCTTTATCAAAATCAAATTCGTCAACGACTTTAAGGCTGTATACTTTGTAGTCGTCTCCAAAGTCTTCCTTGTCAGCTTGAGGCACGTAGTTGTTATGGATTCTGTATTTTCCATCTTCTTGTACTACGGATACATCCAAACTCAATCCTTGATCTTTGAGTGATTTGTCCACTCTGTCGAATTCTTTGTGAGCCTCTTCTACCGTATCAAATGTCCTCTCGTCATAAAGACTAAAATCCTTTCTAACTAATAGTTTGATGTTAGAATTGATGTTCGTGGTGTTCAATACAAACTTGACGTTGGTGTCTGTGTCCAGATTCTTGTCATCAATTACTGTAGCGAGGTTCAATGAAAAGTTGGCATAGGTATCCTGTTTCAAGGTCTCGAGCTTTTGTATTACATATCTCTTGTCGAGCTCTTCCTCCTTAGCAAATGATGTTATTGCTGGTGTTATGGTCTGAATTACCATCAGCATCACCATGACTAACGCCGTTAGTCTATCAAATATTTTCTTCATTTTAACCTCCTGAATTACTTGATTTTTATTTCAAATGTTACTTTTTTGATATTTATTATACTATTTTTATTCTCTACTGCTTTACATGCATTTAGAATAAAATACTACAAACATTCCGCTGATTAATGAATATCGTTTGCATCTATCCCCTAAAAATAAAGAAAGAATCAGCCCAACATATTTTATGAATAGTGTTGCCTGACTCTGTTAGTTCTAAATAAAATGCATTGCTTTTTATATCCATTATAATTACGTTTGCTTCTGTTTTTATGTAATATATATTTGCATGTATTATTTATGTGTAAATTTTACCACGATATATAAGAAATGTCAATTTACAAGTTTTTTTCATATTTTTTTAATGACTTTTTGATGTTATACATATAAAGTTTTATTAAATATTTACAAATTACTTTCTAATTAGATTTTATTTGTTTTGTTTTTATCTTGTTACTTAGAAATATGCTGTATTTTACTTTATTTTATGAAATTAATTGCTAATTTGATATTTATTCTAAGTTTTTCGTTCAAATATTACCTTGTATATTTAGCGAGCTATAACATAAAAATTTAGGAATATTTTTATAAATTTACGGATTATTTTAAGGAAACGTTATAATTAAAAGATTGTAAATAGTAATTTTTTGATATAATTTGTTACTAAGAGCCAAAAATATCGTATCGTTTGCAAATTTTTTTAAAATTTGTTTAAATTTATTAAATATTTGTGATTATTTTTGAAATAATTGGGTATAAAGCTTATTTATTTGAATTGGAATATATTGATCATTAAGAAATAAAAAAAGACTATAGATCAGAAATCTATAGTCTTGGCGAACGATAGAGGATTCGAACCCCCGACCTTCTGGTCCGTAGCCAGACGCTCTATCCAGCTGAGCTAATCGTTCATATACAACAAAACAGATGTATGCACATCTGTTGTTGTCTGGAGCGGAAGACGAGACTCGAACTCGCGACCCTCGCCTTGGCAAGGCGATGCTCTACCACTGAGCCACTTCCGCATGAATTCTTTTGGTGGAGGAGGGTGGATTTGAACCACCGAAACATAAAGTAACGGATTTACAGTCCGTCCCCTTTGGCCACTCGGGAACTCCTCCTTAATCCTTTGTTTAAAAAGGATTTGGAGCTGGTGGGAGGACTTGAACCCCTAACCTACTGATTACAAGTCAGTTGCTCTACCAATTGAGCTACACCAGCATACTTGGCGACCCGGAACGGACTTGAACCGTCGACCTCCAGCGTGACAGGCTGGCATTCTAACCAACTGAACTACCGGGCCTTGTGTTAGAATTTTGTTTTCGTTTTGTTTATAAAAAATATATGGTGGGCGATACAGGGCTCGAACCTGTGACCCCCTGCTTGTAAGGCAGATGCTCTCCCAGCTGAGCTAATCGCCCATATATCTGGTGACCCTACCGGGATTCGAACCCGGGATACCGCCGTGAAAGGGCGATGTCTTAACCGCTTGACCATAGGGCCTTGTTTCAAGTTTATTATTTGTTTTATTAATTTTTATTGTCTACAATTCATACTCTGCGGTTACCGCTTTCTAGACCTATCCCAATTAGCGAAAGCTAATTGCCGGAAGGTCTGATGCAACTAGTTTCCCAAGAGGCTTTAGCCGATTGGCAGAAACTATCTGCTGACCATAGGGCCTTAATTACTAAGGTTTTAATATTGTATTAAATTGTGAAAGTATGGTTGCAGCTTCGCTGCAAATGTCTTGGTCGCTACATAACGAAATCGAAGATTTCTATTGCGCGACATTTGACCTACCTGTAAATCACTTTGTGATTTGGGTTAGGATCAAGGGTCAGCTTCAGCACGAAATCAAAGATTTCTATTTCGTGACATTTGACCTACCAACAAATTACTTCGTAATTTGGGTTAGGGTCAAGAACCGCTGTGATCATAGGGCCTGGTAATTTAATTTTCAAATACCACATAGCTTAATAAAAAATTGGTAGCGGAGAAGGGAATCGAACCCCTGACACCACGGGTATGAACCGTGTGCTCTAGCCATCTGAGCTACTCCGCCATATTAAAAATTAGTTGCTATGTATGGTTGCGGGAGCAGGATTTGAACCTACGACCTCCGGGTTATGAGCCCGACGAGCTACCAAACTGCTCTATCCCGCGTTATTGGTGCCGAGGATCGGAATCGAACCGATACGGTGTTTTAC